>JAUXKG010000180.1 GCA_030624355.1 Acidobacteriota bacterium | reverse complement strand
TTCAATCGGGGTTATCCGTTTATCGATCTTTCATCCGGCGGTTCACTGGACGGCATGATTGAGGCAGTGGATCGTGTGCTCCAGATGATCAATTCCGAGACCCGGGTGATTCCCGGACATGGCCCCCTGGGCGACCGCCAGACACTCAAGGAATTTCACCGGATGCTGGTCACCGTACGCGATCGTGTCAAGAGAATGATGGATGCAGGCAAGACCGTGGAGCAGATTGTTCAGGCAGAGCTGACTGCCGAGTTCGACGAGCAGTGGGGCCAACGCTCTCGAAAGGGAGACGACTTCGTCCGGCAGGTCTACAACTGCTTGCAGCAAAACTGACTCCTGCTCGATGCGGACTCGCCTGATGGACACTCCGCTTTTTTCGGCTTGGACAGACTCCTAGGGAAAGGTCCTGGAGAAATGGAAGGGAAGCCCGGTTGTTGAGCTATTTTTCAGATGTGACTTGGCCATTGCGCGGCAGATACGTATAATCCAGCAAGTATATCCGAGAAAGATTTCAGTTTTGAGGAGGATGGCCCGATGAAACTGCTGTCGCATCGATTGTTTGTTTTTCCCATTACCTTGCTGTTGTTGTGTCTCTGGACCCTGTCCCTGTCGGCTCAGGATCCGATTCAAGCCCCCGAGGGCATTCCCCCGGAATCCGACTACATGTACGGCAAACACCTGGAACAGGTGGAGCAGATCATGAAGGGGTCCGATCTGGGAGCCCGGACGGCTGCTTTGGAGAACTTTCTGAAGAAGCTCCATCCCGAATCGAAGATCCTGCCGTATTTCGAGAGCTTCTTTTCCCAGACGGTTGCAGCCTACAGCCAAGCCGGAAACACCGCCCAGGCTAAGGCCCTGAGCGACAAGATGCGAAAACTTTTCCCCGACAGCCCCACCACCCAGGCTCACTTGGTGAACGAGGCGTACGGCAGTAAGAACTATGCCAAGGCCATTGAATTGGGTGAAAAACTGAATGCGACCAGTCCCAATCAGCAGACCACCATGATTCTGGCTCAGAGCTACATGGCCACCAATAATGATTCCAACGCGGCCAAGTACAGCCTGAAGGCGCTGGAAGGGATCGATGCCAAGCAGGGAGCCCGTTTCGTCGTCTGGCTGGCTGACTATTATGGTCGCCAGCAGGACATAGCCAGCTCCGCCAAGTACTACGACGTGCTGCTCAAGGCCTTTCCGGGTAGCGGTCCTGCGGGCTGGGACCCGTCTCAGTGGAGTGACCTAAAAACCAGAGCCTTCACCATGCGCGCCACCGGGGCCTATGCCGCCAAGAGTTACGATGCCGCCATCAAGGATTATCATGAGGCGTTGAGGCAAAACTCCAAGAGTGATTTAGCTTACCTTTATCTGGGTCTGAGTCATTGGAAGTTGCAGCAACTGGAGGAGGCCATCGACGCCTTCGCCAAAGCCACCGTGATCGGTCAGACTCAGGCGGCCAAAGCTCGCGGATATCTGGAGCAGCTTTACAAGCCCCGCAACAACAATTCGCTGGAAGGGCTGGATGCTCTTCTGGAGAAGGCCAGAGCCGCCCTGCAGTAACCGGGCTAAAAGACCGCAGTTCCCTCAATTTCAACCAGGTAGTCCGGATTGGCCAGCCGATCGATCTGCACCAGGGTGCTGGCTGGAGCTCTTCCCCCTGTGTATTGCTCTCGAATATCAGTCGTTTTCAGGAACTCGTCGACATCGACAGTGTAGATGGTGATCTTGACCAGGTTGTCGAAGCTGGCCCCCTGGTGGGCCAGGATGCGTTTGATGTTTTCGTAGACCTGCCTGACCTGGGCCCGCATGTCCCCTTTGCCGATCAGCTCTCCCTTCCCATTGCTGGAGGTTTGACCCGACAAATACAAGGTATTTCCGGCCTTGACCAGATGTTTGTACTTGGTGGGTTGGGTCGAGCCGGGTGGGTTGATCCGCTGGATCGTCGTCTTCTGGAGTGCTGAGGCCGATGCCCTTCCGGGCGCCTCCTGGTGGATCCAGGGGTGGGCAGAGAGGATCGCCGCCAGCAACAAACCGAGAGTCGTTAAAGCCAATACTCGCATAGTCTCCTCCTTTCGAGGGTTCGAGAAACCGGGGTCTTACGCGCGGAGACGATCAGTACCAGTCGAGCAGCTCAACCTTGACTCCGGGTGCGGTGACCGCCCGCTTGAAAGCGTCCATGTCAGAGTCCCGATAGTGATAAGGGTAGACCACCTCCGGCTTGAAGGCGTTCACGCACCCGGCTGCTTCATCGGGCGTCATGGTGTAGGGAAGATTCATGCACACGAAGGCCGCATCGATGTCCTTCAGGTCCTTCATCTCAGGGATGCACTCGGTGTCCCCGGAGATATAGATTCGTCGATCTCCGAAGGTGAGGATGTAACCGTTGCCTCGTCCCTTGGTGTGGTAGAGCTTGCCCGCCTCGGGACCTCGCTGCAGATTGTACATGGGCACCGCCTGAATCTGGATTCCCATCACGGTGGTCTGCTCGCCGTTGTTGAGTATCCGGGCCTGCTTGATGGTCTCTTGTACAGCCGCCGGCGCGATCACTACGGTTCCCGTTTTGCTGACCTTGGAAACCTGTTCCGCATCCATGTGATCCCCATGGATGTCGGTGATCAGGATCAGGTCGGCCTGGGGCTGACCCTGGTAGTCGCCCTTGCTCCAGGGGTCGACGTGAACGGTTTTGCCCTCCCACTTGAGAATCAAGGAGGCATGAGTGATGGGGACGATCTCAACGTCGCCCACGCTGGGAGATGAAACGAAAAAAGAAAGCAAAAGTAGCAGATGCATAGGTCCCTCCTGAAAAAAGTGGTCTCATTGACCGGATTGGCCAGCCAATACCTCCAGTGCAGTTTGATGCAAACGGCCGTTGGAGGCAAGCACCCCCCGGCTGTTGGCCAGAAGTCTGCCTTGTGAAAAATCCAGACTCTTGCCATCCAGATCGGTCACTCGCCCCCCTGACTCTTCGACCAGCAGCAAACCGGCTGCATGGTCCCAGATTCTCTCCTGATAGTCGGGATGAGTGGGGGAGGGCAACCGGAACAGCAGATCGCCCCTTCCGGCGGCCAAAACCGCATACTTGGCCTGACTGTCCATGGCCAACGGCTCGGCCTCGGTCCCCAGGCTCTTCTGCAGTTCCTTCATTTGCCCCTCGTTGGTGTGGGCGGACTCAAAGGAGCGCAGGATCCGTGCTGCGCCCGGTTCCCTGCAGTCTGAAACCTGCAGTCGATCGAAGCCGTTGTCTCCTTCCAGGGAGGTCTTCCAGCAACCTTCGCCGCGGGCGGCCACCACCAGCCAGCCCCCATCCAGATTCGGGCAGCCCAGGGCTCCAACCTGGACCTGTCCCTTCTCCACCAGAGCCAGAGCCACCGCATACTGGTCTCCCCGCAAGAACCCCTTGGTGCCGTCGATGGGATCCAGTGTCCAGAAACGACCCTCACACTCCCCTTTTCCTCGGTCAATCCAGTCACAGACTTGCCGGGAATCGACATCGGGAATCAGGGCCGCCAAAAACTGTGTGACCTGCTGTAAAGTGTGGCGGCCCTCCGCAGTGGCCAGCGGCCCGGAGTCTTCCTCGGCCACCAGACAGTCGTGAGGGAAGGCTTCGAGCAGGGCGCGTCCGATCAGTGCCTGAGCGGCGAAATCGGCCACTGTCACCGGCGATCGGTCCTCTTTGGAAAGAGCCGGGCTGAGCATTTCCTGCCGTATCTTTTTCGCCAGCCGTGCGGCTTCTCCCACCATCCGCAGTGTGAACTCGGTCTCCGGTTTCTCCAGATCAATCATGCCCGGCCAATCCTCTCATAATTCAGTTGTTCCACTGCAGACCCGCCGGGACGGCCGAATTGATCACTGCACTGTTTCCCACTACAATACCAGGGTTGTGACACGGTGGGCGTAGCTCAGTAGGTAGAGCACAGGGTTGTGGCCCCTGTGGCCGCGGGTTCGAGTCCCGTCGCCCACCCCAAAGTACTCGCTCACCCTTTCTCATTTCATGCCGTGGGTCAAGACAAAACAGAAAAGCTCCTTTGGGAGCGAACAGGGAGGCGGCTGGTGGCCGTGCTAGTCAGACTGGCTGTTGGCCTGGCTTGGCTGCCGGCCGGCCTGTGGGCCCAGAATCTGGATGCAGAGCTGATGAATGTTGCCCGAAGCGGCGACAACCAGCGGGTTCTGGCCTTGCTGCAGGCGAGCGCCGCTGTGAACACCGGCGACCGGTTTGGCTGGACGCCTCTCATGGAGGCGGCTCGCCAGGGCCATGCCCAGACCGTTCAAACGCTGCTCGAGGCGGGAGCCGATGTGAATCGCCAAGATGAGTTTGGCTGGACGGCCTTGATGGATGCCGCCCATCAAGGCCATACCGAAACCGTCCAGGTCTTGCTGGAGGCGGGGGCCGATACCGACCGACAGGACAAGTTTGGTTCGACGGCCCTGCTGGAGGCAGCCCGCCGGAGCCATGCGGGTGTGGTCCGACTGCTGTTGGAGGCGGGAGTCGAGGTCAATGCCAGCGACGACGAGTTGTCCTTTACGGCCTTGATGTGGGCGGCCCTGGAGAATCGCCCGGAGATCGTCAGAAACCTGGTGGAAGCGGGAGCTGATGTGAATCTCAAAGACAGGAAGGGCTTCAGTGCGGTTGACTACACCAGAGATGACCATATCGTTGACGTGCTGGTGGAAGCCGGAGCACAAAGGGCCGATCAGGCCTTTACTCAGGGCTACGGTGTGGTCTACTCCAGCAGCCAGTGCCTCGGGTTCCTGATGGGCGCAGTGGGTTTGGCCATCTTCTCTGTCAGGAAGCGACGGATAGGAGCGAGGCGGCTGTTGGCCTGGGCAGCCATGGGACTGTTTTTGATAGCGGGTCTGGTTTATGCCATGACCTCAGGTATGGGCGCCACCTTTTGGGAAGAGGTTCTGGTTCGGTCGGTGTTCTTCCTCTGGCTGGCGGCTCCGCTGGGGAGCTTCTACCTGGCCGGCTGCAAGGGCCGGGGACGTCTGATATGGACTCTGCTGACTCTCCTGCTGGGAGCGCTGCCCCTGCTGGTCTTGCTGGGGCTTTCCTCCAAAGAGCAGTCTTGAGCAGGGTCGATTGCATTGGCTAACAGGAGAAATCGAAGGAGGAATCTATGACGCAGCAACATCTGATTCAGGCGACGCTGTTTTGTTGGATGACGGCAGGGCTGGCCGCAGCGCCAAGTGGCGCTCAGCAAAAACTTTATGTCCTGAACAGCAATACCGATGACATGGATGTGGTGGATGTGGCCACCAATCGAGTCATCAAGACCGTGAAGGTGGGTCAACTGCCGCACGGTATTGCTGCCGCCAGGTCGCAGGATTTGCTCTATGTGTCTACCGAGGGAGACGGGGGACTGACGGTGGTGGATACCGTGAAGGATGAAGTCGTCCGAAAACATCACATTTTCGGACATCGACCCAACGAAATCGACTGCACTTCCGACGGACGATATGTCTATGTTCCCGTCCTGGGCGACGGTGTCTATGAGGTCTTCGACTCCCTTCGGGAGACAATCATCACTCGAATTCCTGTAGACGGATTTCCACACAACGTCGTCGCTTCTCCCGATGACCGTTACATGTACCTTTCCGCCTACGATCCAGAAAGTCGTCCAGGCGAGACCGTGGTTGCCGGTGGAGAGTCTACCGCCCTCAACAAGAAGATCTACGTTGTAGAGACCGCCAGTCACAGTGTTGTGGCCACCATCCCCACCCAAAACACTCCCCGTCCCATTGCCATCAGCCCCGATGGTGATCGCCTCTATGTCAATA
>JAUXKG010000131.1 GCA_030624355.1 Acidobacteriota bacterium | reverse complement strand
GGATCAGTGACGGCGATTCTCTTGGCTTTGACGGCCTTGAGTGCGTCCACCAGGGCTGTTGCCGTGGTGAGGGCCGGACAGCCCGCCCTTTTCTCCATGGTCTTGGTGATTTTCTTGTTGAAGGCCACCGTGGCCATGCTGGCGGCATTGTGGGTGAAAACCACAACATCGGGTCGGAATTCCTTCATGGCCTCTGCACAGTCTCCGGCATATCCGTCCATGTCCTTCATGACTTTGGGATCGTTGTAACGGGCGATGGCGTGACCGGTCATACGAGCTCCGTGAACCGAAACCCCTTCCGGAACCATCTTGTTAAACTCGGGTTCGCACACCGCGTTGGGCCTTCCCAGGATCGCGCCAATTCGACCTCTCCATCCGTACATGTTTCCCTCCTATGGGCTTGATTTGCGTTGTTTCAAGTAAAGTCCGGAGTGTAACCAAAGAGTCGAGAAAAATCCACGTCTGGTCAGTTCCGGCATTGTCCCTGTCAGCTGTCAGCTGTCAGTTGTCAGTTGTCAGCTCCTCAGCGTGTTTCCCGGAAGCTGGTCAAAGGTGGAGGTCAGGACCTCTTCCGCACAAAGGGCCAGAACGCGAGCGTTGTCCATGATGTAGTCCTTCCGTACCCCGTACTTGCCGTACTCCCGGATGTTCCCATGGCCGCTGGGGCCGTAGTTGAGCACATGGGCCCCGGCTGCCTGAAGATGGCCCGAATCGGCTCCGGCATAGGATCCGGGATCGAAGTATCCGATGCTGTCGGGCTCCTTGCCGTTGACCGCCACATGGTGGCGATGAACCATGTCCACCAGAGGATCATCCTTGGGCAGGTAGAGGGGCGGCATTTCGATCATCCCGTTCCAGGGCTCCTTGTAGACTGCCGGCGGAGGCTCGATTTCGATCTCCAGTTCCGGGTCGGCCTCCTGCAGGGGCTTGAAGGTTCGCCACAGGTCGGCCTCGATCTCTTCGGAAGTCTGTCCAGGTACCGTCCGCACCTCAAAAACCACGGTGCAGTAATCGGGGACGTAGCCTGTTCTCCAGAGGATGTAATTGCGGGTGAAGCCGCCCATGATATTGCTGATGTGGATGCGGGGAGCGTGCACCATTTCGGGGTGGGGAGGCGTGGAAAGCTGGATGTTCTGCAGGGCCTGGATCACCTTGGTCATGCGGGTGACTGCGTTCACATGGTGGTGCAGGTGAAGGGTTCCCGCCCAGGCGCTCTTGCCGATGGTACTGATCAGGAACTGGGAATTCCCGACGTGCATGGTGCGGATGTTGTTCATGGTGGGCTCCGGCACAATGGCGTAGTCGGGAACCACCCCTTCCTTGATCATATGGGCGGTTCCGATCCCGCCCTGCAGTTCCCCCACCACCGCTGCCAGAATCATGTCCCCTTTGATGGGAACCTTGCCCCGGACCAGGGTTGCCGCTGCCGCAGTCATGGAGGCCAGCGCGGCCTTCATGTTGCGAAGCCCGTGTCCCATGACCATGTTGTCTTCGACGTGAAAGTCAAAGGCCCCTTCCTCGGTTTCCAGAGGCAGGGGATCGATGTCCATATGGGAGTTGAACATCATGGATGGGCCCCCTCCCGAACCCCGCAGTCTTCCAATGACGTTGGGACGGCCCGGTTCCGATTCTTGAAACTCCACCTCGAATCCCAGAGACTTCAGCAGTTCGGCGTAGTCTCGGGCGCACGGTTCTTCATGGTGGGAAAAAGATTTGAAGGCTTGCAGACGGCGGGCCATCTCAAGGATTTCATCTTCGTCGATGTGATCCAGTACGGAAGCGCTCATGTTGGTTACCTCTCAACAGACTGATATCAGTGTTGCCACTCGGTCTCCTCGTCCCCCCATTCACGAGTTTCAATTGCTACGATTTGGCCGAAGGGGTGAGGGTAGCCCCAAGGCAGGCGACTGTCAAGGAGCACTCAGAAGGTAAGCGCTGTTCATCTTTGGCGTTGCCTTCAATGGAGTGAGACACTAAAGTCGGCCCATCCGGAGGAGAGATAGAAAGTGGAGAATGAAGCGGCCTTGAAGAGTCAGGCGGACTCGGTTTCTAAGCCGGGTTGGGGGTGGACCCGCTGGATGGTTACGGTAGGTCCCGGGATTGTTTATGGCCTGAGTGTCCTGGGGGCGGGGGACATCGTTTCCAACAGCGCCGCGGGGGCCAGCTACCAGTACAGTCTGATCTGGTCTCTTTGGATGGCCCTGATTTTTCGCTACGTCTGGGTGAATGTCTCGGCCAAGTACGTGCTGGTGACCGGGGAGAGTCTACTGGAAGGCTACGGACGGGTGGGCTTGTGGGTGCCCCTGCTGGTTCTGCTGGCTTTCCTGCCGGCCCGACACTTGACCAACCAGTATCTGATGCTCATGATGGGCAGTTCCTCTCATAGCTTGTTTCCCCTTCCCACCCAGTGGAGCTCTCAAATCTGGGCCTGTTTTTTCACCCTGGTCGGATTTGCCATGACCTTCTGGGGAGGGTATTCGGCCATTGAGCGATTCTGCAAGGTGCTGGTGGGAATCATGGGGGGCTCCCTGCTGGTCGCCGCCCTGCTTTCCGAGCCCGATCCGGCAGCCATCGTCAAAGGGACCTTGATTCCCACGGTGCCTGAATCGGAGGGATTGTACAGCGCGCTGTTGATCGTGATGGCTCTGATCGGAACCGAAGCTGGTTCGACCGCCAATCTCTACTACTCCTACTTCATCCGGGAGAAGGGGTGGAAGGGTGTTTCCTATCTGAAGCGGCAACGTTTCGATCTGGCTTCGGGAGTCCTCGCTCTTTTTATCATGGGAGCCCTGCTTCAGATAGCGGCAGCGGGAACCATCCATCCCCTGGGCATTCAGGTGCAGGACTCTGAGGATCTGGGGCACATTTTCTCACAGACTCAAGGCACTATCGGATTGGTGGTCTTCAGTCTGGGGTTCTGGGGAGCGGCCTTCTCCACCTTCGTGGGTTTCAACCTGGGTGGGGCCTTGGTCTTCACCGATATCTGCCGCAACTTTGTCCCGGGGTTGAAGGACTCTCCGATAACAAAGCAGGAAGGCTATACCCTTAGAAAGGATCCCATCTACCGTACCATGATCGCCTTCTGGAGCTTCACCCCGCTCTACGTTGTTTTCACTGGAGCCCGTATGGTGTGGCTGGTCCTGATGTTCAATGCCCTTCAGGTCATGCTGATTCCGATACTGGCTATTCCCCTCCTGAAGATCACCAATGATCGAAGCCTGATGGGAGACTATCGAAACGGCTGGCTGACCAATTCGATCATGGGCATCCTGATCCTCATCGCCCTCTGGTTCACCTATCAGAACGCTGTCAATTTGTGGACTAATCTAGATCGGCTTATCTGAGTTTTCCTGCTGGCACCTTTAGCCAAACACGCTGTTCCAGAGGTCATTGCCCTTGCTGTAGGCAAAGTAGAGAGCGATCAGGACCAGCAGGATCAGGACCGTGTTGGTCAGCCAGCCGTTTCGATAGTCTCCCATCAGGCTTCGATCATTGGTAATTTGAAACAGGGAAAGGCCCAGAATGGGGATCAGCAGGACTGGAAAGGCGGCCACGATCAGAACCAGCCAGACGGCACTGGTGTCTGTAAAGATGACGTAGAGCGGGGCGAAGGCCCAGAAGGCGATGATGCTGCGAAACACCGGATCTCTTTGCGCCGAGTACTCTTCAGTGTCGGTTTGAACCCCCTTCAATCCAGGGACAAAGTTCCGGCAGACATCGGTTAGAATCAAGGCGTAGCCGGTGTTGAATCCAACAAAGCTGGAAAAGGCGGATCCCCACAGTCCGAAGGCGAAGGCGATCAATCCCAGCAGGCCCTGGGTCTCGGAGAAGATGCGTCCCAGGTCCTCGGGGTCCTCTATCTCGATCCCCAGAGGATGGACTACTCCAGCGGCGGCCACCTGAAGCAGGGCTCCCATGACGAACAGGCAGAGCACTCCCATGGCCAGGTCAAAGCGCTGCCGCTTCAGATAGGAAACACCCTTCCATCCCCGTTCCGACATGAAGTAGACATAGGTCATGTTGGCGGTTGTGCCAGCTTCGGTGCCAATCAGGGCCATCACAATCCACAGGGCGTCGTAGAGTCCCTGACCTTCCGGCATGCTGGGAATGAAGGTCCCGCTCAGGATGGCGGCCGGATCGGGCTTGGAAAGCAGGGCGGCGACCAGCAGGGAACCTCCCATGATTCCCACCAGCACCTTGCAGAAGGCCTCGATGGCCGGATACCCGCCCCAGAACATCATGGCGAATCCAACCGCGGTGAAAAGGCAGGCCCAGATTTGAGAGCTCCATTCAGTGGGAAGAGGAAACAACATGTGGGCAGAGAGTCCCATCATGAGAATTAGGTACTGGTTGGCAAAGTGGCGGATGGGGAAGAAAGACAGGAGAACGATCAGGGGGACCCAGGGGCCTACTCTGCCATAGCCTTTCAGTAGACTCTCTCCCGTGACCAGCACGTATTTGGCTGAGACATTCACCCAGACGTAGCGAAAGATCAGGGTCATTCCCAGAGCCCAGATCAGACGATATCCGTAACTGGCTCCGGCCGCCGTATTGGAGACAATGTCGCCGGTTCCCAGGACCGTCAGGGCATAGACCAGTCCCGGTCCAACCGATGACAGCAAGCCAGCCAACCCGAGGTCGCCGTCCGATGAGGAAGCTGGGGCTGTTTTGGAGAGCGAATCGTCTGCCACTGGTGGTCTTGTCTCCTCCCGTCCCGGACCTGTCTTGCAGAAACGCGGTTTGCGATTGTATCCGCTTAACAACCGATCTGCCACCTCTGGTGGGTTCGCCGTGTCCTCAAAAGAGGCTCGAGGTTCCCGGTCTGGGAACTTCTTGCCGGGTGGCTGGCGATACAATCGGAAAAACATCTAATATAGATCGGATGATTATCGTTGCCATCTTGGGGGCTGCCATTGGCTTTGCCCTGAGTCAGTTCTTTGTCCGGTTGGGCTTGAACCACGGATCTCCCCTGACGGCCGTGACCTTCTCCATCCTGACAATGACCCCTTTAATGTGGTTGATACTGGGCTACAGTATCGTGTGGGAGTCTTTCTCTCTTGCCGGCGTCCTCTGGTTCATGTTCTCCGGAGCGGTGGCTCCTTTGGCCACCCAGGTGCTGCTCTTTACTTCGGCTCTTCGGGTGGGAATCTCGCGAGCTTCACCGTTGCGCAACACCTCCCCACTGTTTGCCAGCCTGCTGGCCATAGCCTTTCTGGGCGAGCGGTGGACACTGCCGTTGGCGGCCGGAACGATGTCGATTATTCTGGGTGCAACTCTGTTGGGAATGGATGATGGAAAGCAGGTGCAAGGCTTTCGCAAGCGCTACCTGTGGCTGTCGCTGGCCTCCGGATTCGTAGGGGGATTTTCCGACCCCATGCGCAAGTTCGGTTTCAGCTTGATGAGCAACCTGCCGCTGGCCATTTGTTCGCTCATGACAGGCAGTCTGATTGTGCTGCTGGTCTACCTGGTCGCCACCGGAAAACATAGGGACTTAGTGATCAACCGCGGCACGCTTCAATGGTTCGGCCTGGCCGGAGTGGCCTCGGCCGTGGGGATATCCTCCAACCTGGTCGCCGTCAATATGGGGTAGGTAGTGGTGGTCACTCCGTTGATGTCCACGGTACCTCTTTTCACTATATTTCTGAGTCTTCTCTTCCTGCAGAAATTGGAAAGGGTCACCGGCAAGGTCATTCTGGGAGCGCTGTCCATCTGCGCGGGCGCAGCGCTGATCTCCCTGACTGTCGACCTTTAGAAGAAAAGAGTAAACTGTCCCTCTCTTTTCTTAGTCTAGTTTCGATCGGTCCATCAACAGAGAAGAAACGGTGCTCAAAGAAAAACGCTATGACGTGATCGTAGTGGGTGCGGGATTTGCCGGCGCCATTGTGGCCGCCAAGCTGGCCCAGGAAGGTTTGAACCCGGCCAACGGTGAGCGCTTGAGGATCGCTCTGATCGAGGGAGGACCCTACTACAAGGGGAAGCCCAACTGGGGTTACGGAACGGATTCCCGCAGACAGATGTTCACCCACATCCCTCAGGACATGAGACAGCCCAATCACGGGAGCCGGACTGCCGGCGGACGTGAGTTCAAAGGGGTGGGCGGCGGTTCGGTTTTCTGGGGCGGAAAGGGACATCCTCCCGATGACAAGGATTATGAGCGCTGGGGGCGGGAGACGGGAGTCGACTGGACCCAGGAGCGGATGAAGCCCTCGGTGGACGAACTACAGCGAATCTGGCACTCGCACACCGTTCCCGACGATCTGCTGAGTGAATATCACTTCCAGTTCAGGGATGCGGCGGAGTCGATGGGATACTCAACCCGCAAGATGTTGATCCACAAACGAAACTGCATCATGTGCGGCAGTCACTACGAATCTCAGCCGCAGTGCCGCTACGACGCCAAGATGAGCACCCTGCTGTCCCACATACCGGCAGCTGAAGAGAACGGAGTGGAAATTCTGCCCAACACCACCGTAGAGCAGGTGATCATCGAGAGAAAGAATCTCCAGTGGACGGCAACCGGTGTCTGGTACAGGGAGCAGAATCTGCCTGCCCAGAAGGTGGAGGCCAAGCGGGTCATGCTGGCCGCTGCCATGGACAATCCGCTCATTCTGTATGCCTCAGGTTACGGCCCCAGGGATTTTCTGGGGGACAAACTGCTGGTCGAGAATCCCAATGTAGGAGCCAACATCGGAGGACACCCGCGCAGTGTGCGAGCACCGGTCACCGCCCGCTTTGAAGATCTGATTGTTCATGAACCAGGGGATGGAAACTTTGGCTTCTGGTTCGTTGATGACAAGGACAACATGGGAAGCGAGCGCCTCTTTATCTGCAGTGGAGCCGATACCCACGGGAGCAGTTTCTGGGGTGCCCAGTCCTATGCCCTGAGCCAGTGGGCCCCCGAGTTCGGCAACCGGCACAAGCAGTGGATGAGAGAGAACTGGAAGGG
>JAUXKG010000317.1 GCA_030624355.1 Acidobacteriota bacterium | reverse complement strand
GTCGCCAGTGTACCGATCCTGCCCGAGGCCATGGCCCTGGCCACCGCCGACAAGGAGGGAAGGACATCGACTAGAACGGTGCTGCTCAAACAGTTCGATGAAAGTGGCTTTGTCTTTTTCACCAACTACGAAAGCCTCAAAAGCAGAGAGCTGGAGGAGAACCCAAGTGCCGCCCTGGTCTTTCACTGGAGGGAGCTGGGAAGGCAGATCTGCATCACTGGAGAAGTGCAGAGGACTTCCCGGCAAGAATCAGAATCTTACTTCCACTCTCGTCCCCGCCAGTCTCAAATCGCCGTCCATGCTTCCAGGCAGAGTCAAGTCATCGAGAGCCGACAGGAGCTTGAAGAGAGCTTTGCACGGTTGGCGAAAGAGTTGGAGGGACAAGAGGTTCCCCTTCCGGCTTACTGGGGAGGATATCGTCTTGCCCCGGTCACCATCGAGTTCTGGCAAAACCAGCGCGACCGCCTGCACGATCGTCTGCGCTACACCAGACGGTCCGATGGAAAATGGCGACTCGAGCGACTTTCACCCTGACAAGTTTTCCGATGCCACATGACCCGATCCCAACTGGCAAGAGTGATCCTCCATCGTCTCTTGTCTTTCGCCAGGTTAGCAAGGTCTATGACGACTCCCTGGGAGGCAATCGCTTTGCCTTGCGAGATGTTTCCTTCGATGTTCCGACCGGGAGCAGAGTGGCTATCGTGGGGCGCAGTGGAAGCGGCAAATCGACCCTGCTGCATCTGGCAGCAGGAATCGACGTTCCCACCGGTGGAGAGGTTCTGATCGGTGGTCACAACCTGGGCACCCTTTCGGAACGATCTCGAACACTGCTGCGCCGTGAGCAGATTGGTCTGATCTTCCAGTTCTTCCATCTGTTGCCTCACCTTTCAGTTCAAGACAACGTGGCCTTGCCGGAGCTGATCGCCGGCCAAGAGATGTCTGAGATCACCCGCCGGGTTTCCCAGTTACTGGAGAGAGTCGGGTTGCAGGATCGTAGCCAGGACAACATTCAGAAACTCAGTGGAGGGGAAATGCAGAGGGTGGCCATCTGCCGGGCACTCATTCGCAAGCCTCCGCTTCTATTGGCTGACGAGCCCACCGGAAACCTGGACGACGCCAACAGCCGACTGGTCATGGAGATGATGCTGAAGATGGCCGCCGAACAGGAAAGCACCCTGATTTACGTAACCCACAGTGGTGAGCTGGCGGATCTAGCCGACCAGGTTTGGAGCCTTCATAGCGGCATCCTTGAAACCTGAAGACCACTGCATCATACGGTCTAGCCGCGCCGTGACCCCGCTAGTAGAATAGTGTCCTGTGATTCTCTATTTTCTAAAGGCATTCCTCGCTCATTTTCGAAGGGCCCGCAGCCTCTTTTTCCTGACCGCCTTCGGAGTCGCTCTGGGTGTAGCTTCGGTTCTGGCCATTCAGATCATCAACTTGAACGCCATTGGAGCCTTCTCGGCCGGCATTCAGGCCATCAGTGGAGAGGCCGATCTGAGTGTAGTGGGACAGACCTCTACTTTCTCCGAAGAACTCTATCCGGTGGTACTGGGAACCAGAGGCGTTGCGGCGGCATGGCCGATATACCGGGTGGACGTTGCACTGGCCGATCACGATCGTTTCCTTCTCGAAGTCATCGGTGTCGACCTTTTCTCTCCCGTTCACCTTCCCTGGAACAGTTCCCCGGGAGATCTTTCTGAGGCACTGTTTGAGAAGGGTTGGATTGCCGTGACGCCCCCGCTGGCCGAGCAGATGGATTGGTCGGTGGGAGATCCGATTGAGGTCACAAGCGGCACGCGCCGCGCCGAACTGAAGATTGGTGCCTTGGTTGATTTCAAAAAGATCAGCCCTCTCTCCAGCCGCAAACTGGCGATCATGGACATTTCCCAGGCTCAAGGACTTCTAGGCAACAGTGGCCGAATCCACCAAATCGACATCCGTCTCCAGCCGGGATTCGACCGCCAGGAGGTAATGCGAGAGCTTCAGGAGAGGCTGGGTCCTTCCACTCAGGTTCTGACTCCCCAACAGCGAGAAGATCAGGCAGCTGATCTGATGAGCGCCTTTCGTCTGAATCTGACGGCTCTTAGCCTGATCAGTCTCTTCGTCGGGCTGTTTCTCGTTTACACCAGCACCCAGGCATCCCTGCTTCGAAGGCGATCCGAGTTCGGCCTGCTGCGCTCGATCGGGGCCACACGATTGCAGGTTCTCGCTCTCATCCTGGGTGAAGTGATGATACTGGGACTGGTGGGTGTAGGAATGGGTCTGCCACTCGGCTACTGGGTGGCTGAGGCCAACATCGAGGTGGTCAGCTCCACCCTGACCAACGTCTATCTTCTTCAGGAAATCGAATCCCTGGAGCTCTCCTTCTGGCTCTATGTCCTGGCAGCCGGCATCGGAATCGGCGGAGCCATTGCAGGGGCCTTCTTTCCCGCCCTGGACATGAGCCGCAAACAGACCCAATCGCTGCTGGCCGCCTTCACCCTGCATGAGCGGGTGAGTTCGCTGGCCCTCCCTCTCTTTGCAGCAGGCGGGTCTGTCTTGTTGTTGACTCTTCTCTGGTTCTGGTTGCTTGGGACAGCCTGGAAGCCGGCTGGTTTCGTACTGGCGGTGGCCGTGCTCGTCAGTCTCCCGCTGCTGGCACCCTTTGTCATCCAACAGGTTTGCCGACAGGGACGGATCCGTGCCTTCGGCCTCAGTTACAGCCTCAAAAGCCTTGGGGCGAGACTGCAGCGCTGTTCCTTCGCCGTCGCTTCCCTGGCCATCGCAGTAGCGATGCTCATTGGGATCACGCTGATGATCAGCAGTTTTCGCAGCACTGTGGAGATCTGGGTAGAGAGTTCGGTGGCGGCCGACGTGTATGTGACAACCGAATCCTGGCGAGCCGAGTCAGAGGCGATCCTGGATTCGGAAACAGCCTCCTTGCTGGCGTCCACTCCCGGAGTAGTGGGGGTGGACCGGCTTCGAAAGATCAGGGTTTCTCTCGAGGACAGACGCATTTCTCTCTCAGGGGTGAACATGAGCCTGTTCAGGGGAAGTGCCTTTCCCCTGCTGGAAGGAAACAGGGAAGAGGTCTTTGCCAGGGTCATCGAACAAAACGCGGTTTTGATCTCTGAGCCCTTATCGCGCAAGGCTGCACTGTCTGTCGGTGATCAACTGGTGGTTTACGGCCCCGATGGCCGAGTTGAGTTTCCCATTGCAGGCGTATACTACGATTACTCGTCTGAAGCAGGGACGGCTGCCATGGATCTCTCCACCATGGAGAACGGCTTCGGGCCCGGGGGCATTAACGGCATCTCTCTCTACCTGGACAAGAGTCGTGACCCGGAGAGAGTCGTTGACGAACTGAAGGCTCGCTTCATCGGCCAACCCCTGCGAATCCGCAGCAACCGTCACCTGAGAGAAGACATTCTCAAGGTTTTTGACCAGACTTTTGCCGTGGTTCGAATCCTTCAGATCATGAGTCTGTTGATCGCCGTCTCTGGGATCACCTTGACGCTGCTGGTTTTGGCCCGAGAGCAGGTGGCGGAGCTGGCTCTTTATCGGGCCCTGGGAGCCGGCCGGCGGCAGATCTTTCGCATCTTCGTCGGACAGGGGCTGGCCATGGGCGTGATGGGACTGGCGTTGGGATTGGCCGGAGGAATCATTCTGGCCTTGATTCTGGTTTTCGTCATCAACCGCAGCTATTTCGGCTGGACTATTCAACTGCACTGGCCGGGCCTGCCACTGGTTCAACAAATGATGACTATTCTGGCGGCAGCTCTGCTGGCCAGCCTCTACCCTGCACTTCGAGCCAGCCGCACCCAGGCCACCGAATTGAGTCACGATGATCTCTAGCCCGGATTTCTCACACTGTCTTGTAGCGAGGAGTCTCAGGCGCCGCCCTGACAAGGCCTGCGACCGAGGCCCGCGGAGACGTACCGATAGGTACGTTCAGTGCCTCGTTTCATAGATATGGTAACGTTCGCTGTTGGGGCTTGCGTGGCGAGATCAAGGAGCAAGGAGAAGGCGATGCAGGGACATCGACGATGACGAGCGACACAGAGGTCGCCCGCAACCCCCACCAGCC
>JAUXKG010000200.1 GCA_030624355.1 Acidobacteriota bacterium | reverse complement strand
GCGGCACTTCGTCACGCCGCCTTCATCTGAGCGAAGTGAAGAAACCTTTCACTGAGCGTAGTGAAGAAAACCTATGCATCATCCGGGCTTAGCCCACTGTGATATACTGTGCCCTATGGTAAGAGGGAACGTCGCGCCAGATTCTTGTCTAACCTGGACTTTCGGAGACGCCGAGTCTCCTGACCTCCGCTTGGTGTACTAAAAACCTCCTGCATACCAGTCTCTGCTACCAGAGTCTCAATGGCTGACAAATCCCAAGGCAAATCCACTCAAAGAAGCCGGCTGGCGAAGACATTCCTCAATCGGCCCATTGACCAGAACAGTCTGTTTGCTCGGCTGACCGTTCTGAATATTATCGTGGGACTGGGTGTTTCGCTTTTAGTGACCTGGTTGCTGGTGGGATTCCAGTTTCAAGGCCTGATGGGTCGCCAAAACATCCCGGCGTATAAAATAGGTGACATCTCCGATAGAGACATCACAGCGCCCCACGATTTCACTGTTGAAGATCGAGAAGCCACCCTTCAGAAAGAAGAGGAGACTCGAAAAATTGTCCCGGCTGTGTTTGATCTGGCTTTGACAGTGAACAATGGAGTGGAGGCCGAGCTGCGGAGTGCTTTCAAGGATGCTCGCCGGTTGCTTTCCGAAGAAAAAATCAGGTTGGGTATCCCCGACTCCGGCCAGCTTCGCGAAACTCAGACGCGAGGACTGATCCGACGCCTGCAAGAGATACTGCCAAGATTTGATCAGAGGGACATCCTGGAGATCTGTTTGAGACATTCGTTCTCACTGGAGCTGGAAGATCAGCTGGTCTCCCTGGTTCAGGAGGCCATGAAGCCTCCCGGACTGGTCTTGAGTCGCGATGTGCTCTTTCCCCACCGGCAGAGCGGGATGATTCTTCGCAACACCATCACCGGGCAGGATGAGGATGTGGACGATGGATCCGCCATCCGGGACCTAAGCCAGGCTCGGGATGTTCTTCGGCAGAATGAGTACCAGCTAACTGTGGTGAGCGCGGTGGAGAAGAAGCAGATAATCAGCTTCTTGGACGGCTGGATTATTCCCAATGTCCGCTACAATCAGATCGAGACGACGGCTCTGCAGCAGCTTGCCGTGCAGGAGGTTGCTCCGGTTCTGATTTTGTTCAAGAGAGGGAGAATCGTGGTCCGGGCCGGAGATGAAATCACTGCCCGAGAAGTCGAGGTGTTGGAACAACTGGAGAGGCTGGGGCGCCCTCGCGGCCGGGTGGGGAGATTTGCCGGCATTTTCCTCATGGTCAGTTTTTTTCTGATTGCCACCTGGCATTATTTTGCGGCTTACGAAAGGCCGCGTGAGAGAATTCACAGTAACTACCTGCTCTTCACAGTCGTTCTGATTTCCACTCTCTTCATGGCCTGGCTGGTCTATTTCGTGGCGGGAAGCCTGGATGTTGAAAGCCTGCAGGATCCATTGAATTTTTACTTCATGGCGCCTGTGGCGCTGGGAGCCATTCTCCTTGTTCTTCTGGTCAATGTTGAGGTCTCCATTCTGTACTCGCTGGTATTCGCCGTTTGTGTGGGGCTGCTCACCGGGGAAATGGGTATGGTCATCTACTCGCTGGCAGGGAGTCTGGCGGCCATCTATCTGATGAGCCACTACCGTGAACGAACCGCCCTGATCAAGGGCGGAATCGTCTTGGGGCTGGTGAATGTTCTCACGGTGATCTCTCTCGAGCTCTATGGCGGGGAAGAGGGTGTCCAGTGGACCGCTTTTCTGGTGCAGGCTGGTGGCGGGCTGTTGAGTGGTATCTCATCGGCCATGCTGGCGTCTCTGATGCTGCCGATCTTGGAATCTCTTTTCAAAATCACAACCGACATCCGGTTGCTTGAACTATCCAACCTGAACAATCCGATTCTGCGGCGTCTGGCGGTGGAAGCCCCCGGAACCCACCATCACAGTATCATGGTAGGAACCCTGGCAGAAGCGGCGGCTGAGGCCATCGGTGCCAATACGCTGCTGGTTCGTGTGGGAGCCTATTACCATGATATCGGTAAGCTGAAGACACCGGAATACTATGTCGAGAATCAGATCTATGCCTCCAATAAGCACGAAAAACTGTCGGCCAGTATGTCCAGTTTGATTCTGGCCAACCACGTCAAGGACGGTCTGGCCATGGCCGAGGAAATCAAGCTGGCCCAAAAGGTGCGTGATCTGATTCCGCAGCATCATGGAACGCGCCTGATGACCTATTTCTACCAGAAGGCCAAGGAGAAGGCCGAAGAGAAGGGACGGGAGGTGGACGAGACTGATTTTCGCTATCCCGGCCCCAAGCCGCAGACCAAGGAAGCAGCCATCCTTATGATAGCCGATCAGGTGGAGGCGGCCGCTCGAACCTTGCAGGAACCGGGTCCCAGTCAAATTCGCGGTCTGATCAGGCGCTTGATTCAGTCCACCATTCAGGATCGGCAGTTCGACGAATGTGATATCACTCTGAAGGATCTGGATCGAATCCTGAGGGCCTTCGAGCGAGTCATCACTGGCATGCACCATCATCGAATCGAATATCCAGGTTTTGACTTCAATAAACAGGTTGAAGAGGAAGTACCCCAAAGTCAACGTATTCAATAGGCAGAGGAAGCTATCCGTTCCGACTGAGCCACTGAGAGACTTCCTCGGGAGGCTTTCGACTCGACTGGCCTCCCGGGCTGCTTTCTCCGTGGTACTGGTCAGTGACAGGGCCATAGCTGGCTTCAATTCGAAGTTTCGCGGTCTGAAGCAGCCGACCGATGTGCTGGCCTTTCCCGACCAGCAGGAGACGTGGGAAACCGGGGAAGCCTATCTGGGCGACATTCTGATTTCCGTGGAGACTGCTGATCGTCAAAAAGAAAAGACTTTGCTTCAGGAGCTGCAGCTTCTGTCTCTGCACGGGCTGCTTCACCTGCTCGGATATGACCACCGGAGTGACCAGGGAGAAATGGGATTGATGGAGAGGCAATTGAGAAAGGAATTTCAACTGCAGTGAACGGATTCATCTCGGGGTTGGCCGCAGGCTCTTTCCTGGTGGGACTGCTCTTTTTCTTTTCAGTCGTAGACAGTTCCATTGCTCGCCTTTCACGATTGTCCTTGAGAGTACTTGCCGAGAGGGAGAGTCATCCAAGACTTCAGCTGCTGCGGAAGATGGCTGCCGACCGCATTCTTTTTCTCATGCCGCTGGAACTTGGATGTCAGGTTCTGCTGGTGGTTCTGGCCGTTCTTTTTGCCAGTCTCTTTTGGAATGTCGGTCTGACCTATGCCCCCTTGTGGGCCATCGTGGCAACCCTGGCCGTCAATGCCCTTTTTCGGCAGCTGTTTCCCCGGATGATCACCCAGGCCTCTCCTGAGCGGGTTCTGCTGAAGGTGCTTCCGTATTTCAGCCCCTTCTACCGTCTGCTGAGCTGGTTGAGCTGGCCGCTGTCTGTGGCGTTACAGGCCTCCAAGGCTTCCAATGATAAGAACCAGCTGCCGGGAGCCGGCGGTGAAGAGCCCAGTGAAGAGGAGATTCAGGCCTATCTGGGTGTGGGAGAAGAGGAGGGAATTTTCGAGGAGGAGGAGAGCGAATTGATTCAATCCGCTCTGGAGTTTGGGGACACGCTGGCCCGGGAGATCATGACCCCCAGTACGGAGATCGTGGCCATTGAGGAGAGCGCTACTGTCTCCCAGCTCAGGAGCCTGATGGTGTCCAAGAAATTCTCCAGGATTCCCGTCTATTGCGAGAGAATTGATCACATCAGCGGTCTGGTCTATGTGCGCAACCTTCTGGGATATCTGGACGATGGCCGGGGAGAGGAACCGATCACCCCGCTGATCAACAAGGCTTGGTTTGTTCCAGAAACAAAAAAGGTTTCCGAACTGCTCAAGGAGATGCAGCGGAATGCGGAACAGATGGCCATCCTGATCAATGAGTACGGTTCCGTCTCCGGGTTAGTCACCATGGAGGATATGATTGAGGAGATCGTGGGAGAGATCCGTGATGAAGATGAGCAGGAGGAAATCGACCTGGTCCAGGAGGGACGGGACACTTACATTGTCAGAGGATCCGCGGAGATTGAGGAGCTGGAAGAGGCCCTTGAGGTGGATCTGGGGGAGCCGGACGTCACGACTGTTTCCGGTCTGGTGGTAGGTCACCTGGGCAGGGTCCCGGCCTCCGGGGAAAGGGTGCCGTTGGGGGGCCTGATGGTTCAAATATTGAAGTCGGATGAAAAAAGGATTCAGAGCATGCGAGTGAAGAGAATGGAAGAGGACCTGTTGCCCTCCCCGGAGCGACAGAGCGAGAGAGGGGAGAAATAGCGGTTCCCGGTGGAAAGGGGAGAAGCTCCTCCCTTCTTTCTCTATTGTGGATCTATGTCGAAGCTGGAGGAAAGAGGATTGCACGAGCGCTTCATGAAACGGGCCATCAGCCTGGCCCGCCGGGGGGAGGGCAAAGTCAGCCCCAACCCGCTGGTGGGTGCCGTGGTGGTTAAGAGGCAAACCATTATTGGCGAGGGCTATCACCTGTACGCCAGAAAGGATCATGCCGAGGTGGTGGCCCTGCAGAGAACCGGCCGCCGCTCCTCCGGAGCCAGTCTCTACCTCAATCTGGAGCCTTGTGTTCATTTCGGGCGAACTTCTCCCTGTGTGGATCGGATTATCCAGGCCGGCCTGAGGGAAGTGTTTGTGGCGATGAGGGACCCCAATCCGCTGGTTTCGGGGAAGGGCCTGAGGAAGCTGCGTCGCCACGGAATCGTGGTTCACGAAGGTCTCTGCCGGGAAGCGGCGCAAGGATTGAACGAAAAGTTCTGCCACTTCATTCAGACCGGCCAGCCCTTCGTGCTGCTCAAGCTGGCACTGACCCTGGATGGGAAAATAGCCACGCGAAGCGGCGACTCTCAGTGGATTACAGGAGATCGGGCGCGAAAAGAGGCCCACCGCCTGCGCTATCACTACGATGGAATCCTGGTGGGGATCAGAACCCTCCTGAAAGACGACCCTTCGCTGAATGTGCGCTGGAGCCGGCGCAACAAAATCACCCGGGTGATTCTGGACACCGGCTTGCGCACTCCCGCGCATGCCCAGATCTTTCGCTCAGACGATCCCGTGGTCATCTTCCACGGCCACCGGGCTGCCAAAAAAAGGATCAGGAATCTGTCTTCGCGGGCCACTCTGATTGCCGTACCCATTGCGGATGGCCTGCTGGACTGGAGCACCATTCTGGCTCAACTGGGCCGATTAAAGGTGAGCAGTCTGATCGTTGAAGGGGGCACTCGGGTGGCAGCCTCCGCTCTGCGCTCGGGAATCGTCCGAAAAGTCAGTTTTTTCTACGGTCCCAGGATCATCGGAGCCGATGGACAGGCCGGAATCGACGATTTGGGTGTGGCCCGTCTGAAGGAGGCCGTCCAGCTGAATGGAACCCGTCTGAAAGGCCTCGGCTCCGACTTTTTGGTGGAGGCCTATCTGCAGTAGCCCGGCG
>JAUXKG010000379.1 GCA_030624355.1 Acidobacteriota bacterium | reverse complement strand
CCGCGATGCAGTAGAGAATTTATGCATACTCCGGGCTGAGGCAGCACAACACAGTCAGCGCGGATGATTGCGGCACTGCAGTAGAGAATTTATGAATAATCCGGGTTAATGATTCACCAGTTGCAGGAGAAACAAATGGCATCCTTACTTGCTGTTGGTTCAGTTGCCTATGATTCTGTTCAGACTCCTTTTGGACGGGTGGAAGAAGCTCTAGGAGGATCGGGTACCTTTTTTAGTGTGGCCGCCAGTTTCTTCACCCAGGTCTATCTGGTGGCCTGTGTGGGAAGGGATTTTCGAAGAGAGGATCTGGAATTTCTTGAATCTCGTGAGATTGACCTGGAGGGTCTGGAGTATATGGAGGGAGAGACCTTTCGCTGGAAGGGAGAGTATGGATACGACCTGAATGAAGCGCACACTCTAGAGACACGCCTCAATGTTTTTGCTCATTTTGAGCCCAAGATTCCGGAAAGATATCGAAAATCCGACTACATTTTTTTGGGGAATATTGACCCGTCACTTCAACGCAGAGTGCTGGGCCAGGTCGCCGATCCACAACTGGTGGTTTGCGATACCATGAACTATTGGATAGAGGGACATTTTGAATCTTTGTTGGAAACCCTCAAAGGCGTTGACATCCTGATGGTGAATGATGCTGAAGCTCGACAACTGGCACAGGAGTCCAACCTGGTGAAGGCGGCCCGCAAGATTCATGCTTGGGGACCAAGAATTTTAGTGATTAAACAGGGCGAGTACGGTGTGTTGATGTTTCATTCCAAACAGGGTCAGCCTTTTTCGGACGATGGTCTTTCAGTTTTCGGAGCTCCAGCCTACCCCCTGGAAGATGTTTTCGATCCCACGGGTGCCGGTGATACTTTTGCTGGAGGTTTTCTGGGTTACCTGGCTGGGGTGAACCGATCGGACCTCCAGACCGTTCGGCAGGCCATCGTTTTCGGCTCTGTCATGGCCAGTTTCAATGTAGAAGAATTTTCTCTGGATCGTCTCAGAAAACTGACTTACACCGAGATCAAGCTACGATACAGCGAGTTCAGAGAGATGACGCATTTTGAAGATTTGGAGGGAGCCCTGGGCTCCGAGCTCGACCGGCTGGCCGGGCGAAACCCCTGACCGACTGACCGGTTGATCAATGTCGATTGACGATTGTCGAGTGTCGAGTGACAGTTAACCTCTGATCAATGTCGATTGACGATTGTCGAATGTCGAGTGGCTGGGCTGACAGCTGACAACTGACAGAAGAATTGTTGCCAACCCTCCGAATCCGTGTTAATCCGTGTTCGTTAATCCGTGATTACGGTACTTGGCCGGCAGGCCATTGAAGCTCTCAGCGTCGGATCTGAGAAGGTTGTAGTAGAGCAGGTGATACAGGGCGGCAAAGCCGTCTCTCCATCCGATCTTCTTGCCCTGCAGTCGTGTACGTGGACGATAGGAGATGGGCAACTCGTATATCCTGGCAGAAGTCTTGGCAACGCAGGCCGTCAATTCGATCTCAATTCCGAATCGATTTGAGGTCAGATTCATGCTTTTTATCAGGTCGGCTCGAAAGAGCTTATAACAGGTTTCCATATCGGTTAGATAAATGCCTGAAACTAGATTGCTCAACAGGGTCAGGAAGCGGTTGATGAAGTAGTGATAGGTTCGGTGAACCTGTAGAGTACTGTGCTTGAAGCGGCTCCCGTAAACCACATCGGCCCTGTTTTCCAGAAGTGGCTGCAGCAGTGCAGCGACATCATTGGGGTCGTATTCAAAATCGGCATCTTGAATCATTACCAGATCGCCCGAGATTTCTTCCAGGGCTTGCCGGATGGCCGCCCCTTTGCCCTGGTTTTGGGTCATTGTGATCAGGTCGAAATGAAGTGTCTCAGCCAGCCGAGACAAGAGCACGCCGCTGTCGTCCTGGGATCCGTCATTGACAAAGATGAACTCCCGATCGACTGGACAGGTTGCCGAAACCAGCCTTTTTGCGAAAGCCTCCAGGTGTGGCTCCTCGTCAAAGACAGGAATGATTATTGAAAGCTTGGCCATTTCTTACATTATGTCTCAAAGGTCCTCCTAATTTCTTCTTGTTACAATGATCAGTGTGACGATGTTGGTGATCTGGCTGCTTCTGGTGGGAGCTTCTTTTCAGGGTTCTGAGCAGGTGGACTCGCAAGCCCTGGAATGGTTTTTCAAGGGACAGGAGCTGACGGGAACGAAGCTGGAGTATTCCCGGGAACAGGCGGAGTTTTTTGAAAAAGCTGTCGAGTTGGATCCCGATTTTGTGGAGGCCCGCTACAACCTGGCAGTGATCTATATTCAGCACAGTAGAAACGATGCGGCCCTACAACAGTTAAATGCATGGATCGACCTGGAGCCTGAAGATCCCCGGGGTTACCTGCTGCGAGCCCGTCTCCGAATGGAGGAGGATCGCTTGGATGGCGCCGCCCAGGATTTCCAGCAGGCGTTAACCCTCGACGCCGGAAATCATGAAGCCTGGCAGTGGTTGGGCCGGATCCACTACCGACAGGGGCAATATCAGGAGGCCGACCTGGCCTTCCATCAAGTTTTGAAGTTGAGTCCGGGCTCGGCTGCAACCTATTTTGATTTGGCTCTCGTATTGCACACCTTGGCCCGGAAGGAAGAGGCTATCGATCACTATCGAAAGTTTCTGAACCACTTTCCGGACGATTTTCAGGCCAACTATCGTCTGGGGTTGATCTATCGGGAAACAGGCCAGGATGATCTGGCCCTGAAACATTTCCTCAGAGCGGAAGAGAAAGAGCCTGACCAATGGGATCTGCTTGAACAACTGGGGAATCTTTACCTGGACCGAGACAACCTGGGGGAAGCTCGTGCCAGACTGCTTCGAGCTGACCAGGAATCGGTCTTCAATCTTGCCAATCTGGGTGTGATAGCCAAGCGAGAAGGCCAGAATGGTCTGGCACTTCAGTATTTCGAAAGGGCGCTGCACGGGGAGCCACACAACGCGCAGATTTGGGCTCACCAGGGAGATGTTCTGGCCCAGATGGAGCGAAATCAGGAAGCGGTGGAGGCCTATCAAAACTCCCTTCGGTACAACCCCGAGGACCTGAATACTCTCTACAACCTGGGAACCCTCTATGTTTACCAGAAGAGACCTCGGGAAGCTCTCGATCTGTTCCAGGGCGGCTTGACCAGGGAACCTTGTCACGGTCAACTTCATCATGCGACGGCGGTAGTGCTGGATCAGATGCAGGATTCGGACAGAGCCGAGACCCATTACCGGAGATCGATCGATTGCGGGGCACAAGAGCCGTTTGCCCATCTCCGGCTGGCCTTCTTGCTGGCCCGCAAGGGGAATCGTACAGAGGCGCTCTATCATCTGACTGCTGCTCTTGAGGAAAGACCTGAAGAATATGTGACGGTGGTGGTCACTGAGCTTCGGAAAGTTCATTCCGATTTAGACAGCATTCGATACACGGATGACTTTCGTCGTCTCTTGTCGAAGTACCAGGCACTATCTCCCTAGCCCGGATTATGCCTAAGTTGTCTACTGCAGTGCCGCAATCATT
>JAUXKG010000298.1 GCA_030624355.1 Acidobacteriota bacterium | reverse complement strand
CAGAGAAGTTTCGACCCGAGATCAGCCAACCCGAAAAGGGTGAGGTCACACAGCCTAGGCCCGACAGAATGTCGGCCCCTCGGAACATAACCTGGAACTTCCACACCCCCGAAGATGCAATCTCCAGTTCGAGTCCCCGCGCATTGCGGGAGGAGGTTCCGTCCCCTGAGCGTCTTAGCCCATCTCATCGTCACCGACAAGATCCAGCAACGCCCAGAAAGCCCATTCGCGAGTTTTAACTGCCTGGAGTCTAAACCCCTTGGGACCAATTCTAGTATATCCAAGCGAACCGTTGGACCAAGCACTTTTTCCTTTCACAATCGAATGCACAAACTGTGTGCAAGGAGGGCTGTCTGCCCTCCCTTGTTCGACAGACAACGGTGCCCTCTGGCCCAGCCAGCGGGGGGCAGACCTTGAGTGGTAAAGTAACTTCACAAACGATTCACAAATTTTTCCACAAATGCCGGCCAACCACTGCTGAGGATCCCTCAAGGGGATCTTTTTGAAACAACCAAAAAACCGTTTTTGTCGAATGGAGTCTCCTTTTTCGGAAACCTTGATATTATGATTGGTGACTTACAGCCCAAAGAGAGGTGGATTGAGTCTGTTGAATCCAGCCACGTTTTGCTCTGGTTGCAGCCGGTGGCCGAGGGGCCGAATAGCAATTGAGCTGAAGCGAACCGATCGGCCAATTTTTGGTTAGCACCAGTATGGAAGACCTGTTCACCTTTCTATTCAAGTACCCCCCTTTCTTCTTTCGAAAGGGGGAATTGACCTTCCAGTGGGCATTGAACTACTGGCAGCTAAGCGGTGTGGTACTCCTGATCAGTGCACTGCTGACTCTGATTTATCTTCGCCGAGCAAACCCTCGCTTCAGGCCGGCGGCGGCCCGGACTCTGTTGACCGTTCGCGCCTGTTTCGTTTTGCTGCTCATGTTGATCCTGATGAGACCATCTCTGGTTCTCTCTTCGCTGGTGCCCAAAGAGAATCTACTGGCCATTCTGGTGGACAACTCCGCCAGTATGGGCATCGAGGAGGCTGGAGAATCGCGAGGTCACCCGCTAGTGGACCTGGTCAGCCGGGACTCCGACTTTCTGGCGGCCCTGGATGAGAAATTCTATCTTCGTTTCTTTCGCTTCGATTCACACGCCAAGAGGGTAGAAAGGCCCTTTGAACTGGACTGGAAAGGAGATCAAACCAACATCGCAGCCGGGTTGGAGCGAATACTCTCAGAAACCAAAAACCTACCCCTGGGAGGAATCCTGCTCTTTAGCGACGGATCGGACAACAGCTATGAAGACATTCAGGAGGTACTGAACGAGCTGAAGGCTCATCGCATTCCGGTGCACACGGTTGGATTAGGCCCTGAGGTGCTGCACCGTGACGTTGAAATGACCCAGGTGAGTGCACCTCGCTCCTCGATTCCTGGAACCATCTCAGTAGCCCGTATCACCTTCCGCCAATATGGATTCGGAGGCGCCCGCGGTCGTCTGAGAGTTCGCGAAGGAAATTCTCTAATCCAAACCCAGGAAGTCTATTTTCCGCGAGATTCTGAGAGTTTGAGTGTGGAAGTCAAGTTCATTCCCAAGGAACAGGGGGTCAAGACTTACCACTTCAATCTGGAACCCCTGGAGGGAGAGCAGATTCAGGAGAACAATTCTCGCCGAGCCGTCATCCAGGTTCAAAACCTGGCGGCTCGCATCCTGTATGTAGAGGGGCGGCCCCGCTGGGAGTATAAATTCATTCGGCGCGCTCTGGTGGACGATGAGCACATCCAGCTGGAGACCCTATTGCGCACAGCACTCAACAAGTTTTACCGCCAGGGCATCCAGACAGAGACTACTTTGGCCACTGGTTTCCCAGACCGCAGGCAGGACCTATTTGACTATGATGGAGTTATCTTCGGAAGTCTGGAGTCTTCATTCTTTACCTATGCACAGATGGAGATGGTTCACGACTTTGTGAGCAAACGGGGAGGAGGATTTTTGATGCTGGGCGGCAGCTCTTCTTTCGCATCGGGTCAGTATCAAAACACTCCCATTGAAGAAATCCTTCCTGTCTGGCTGCAGCCAAAAGACGGAACCGACCCAATCAGCTCCGAACCGCCCTACCACCAGACAGCAGGCAGATTGCGCTTAACAGAGCGTGGCCGTCACCACCCTGCCCTTCAACTCTCCCTGGAAGAGGCTAACAGCGCCGATCAGTGGGATGAGGTCCCGGAGTTGACCGACTGGAACAGTGTGCAGGGGACCAAGCCAGGAGCCATTGTTCTGGCCCACCTGGCCTCCCCGACTGCGGGATCAGATCAGCCCGACATTCCCCTACTGATCTTTCAGCGCTATGGGCGAGGCCAGTCGTTTGCCCTTCTGACAGGAAGCAGCTGGCGCTGGCAGATGCTACAGGATCAAGAAAACCAGAATCATCAAACCTTTTGGAGGCAGATCCTGCGCTGGCTAGTGAGCTCAGCAAAGAAGCCGGTCACGGTTGAGACCGAACGAGAGAGTTACGCGCGAAATGAGGTGGTCCGCATCAGAGCCGAAATTAACGACAGGGCTTTCAATCGAATCAACGACGCACGTGTTCAGGCCTCCCTGACTACTCCCTCGGGAGAAGTCTTCGAACTGCCTCTTCAGTGGGACTCCCGAGAAGATGGGGTCTATCGAGGCCAGTGGACAACTCATGAAGACGGCCTTCATCTGTTGCAAATCCAAGCCGAGGGAAACACCCTTTCTGAAGACCAGGGACAAACCGACGCCCAGACCTTCTTCCTGACCTCTACCGGAACCCGTGAATACTTTGAAGCGGTTCAAAAGAGAGACTTCCTGCAGAAGGTGGCACAGGAAACAGGCGGAAGCTACTATCCCTTGGAAAAGGTCGATCAACTACCTGACGAGATACTCTACACGGAGTCACACACGTCGGTGATCGAAATTCTGGATCTCTGGGATATGCCCTTCAATTTTTTCGTTTTGATGGCTTTACTGGTAAGCGAGTGGATGGTGCGCAGAAGGCATGGTCAGGTTTGAAAAGCAGGCATCCCGAAGGGAGAAACAGATCACAGACAGGCTGAAGCAGAACAGTGTGACCCCGTCAATGAAACGGCTCCACTTCACGATTGTGGAGCACTCCGACAGCCAAGCCAGAACTTCAGCCTCACCTTTGTTACCTTTTCTCACCACACTTTTGTCTCTCTTCACACTGCTGTCCTGTCTGGCCACTCCATTGCTGGCGGTTGCCGAACAACCCCAAAAGGTTTGCATCATCATCACTGGATTGGGCGGCATGCCCGAATATGAAGAAAACTTCTCACGCTGGGGCGATCAACTGGAGGCTGCCTTCCAAGACGAGCTTCACTACACCGTCTACCGCATGGACGGACGTCAGAGGAAAAAGCAGGAGATCATTGAACTGTTCGACCGGATTTCAACCCTACCTCAACTGGAGGAACTCTGGCTCTTTCTGGTGGGACATGGAAACCACGATGGCAGCCACTACAAATTCAACATCTCCGGACCCGATCTGACCGACCAGGATCTCGCGAATCTGCTGGATGCTCTGGCCCACACCAAGACCTTCCTGATCGCTGCCACCAGCGCCAGTGGCACACTGGCCTCTGACTTGAGTCACGCCAACAGGGTCATCGTCACAGCCACCAAGAACCAAAGAGAACGACAACCTCCTCTTTTCATGTCCTTCTTCCTGGAGGCTCTCACTTCCGCTGAGGTGGATACCGACAAGAACCAGCGGATTTCGCTTCTGGAGGCATTCCATTTTGCCGACGACCGGGTAGCCTCCTGGTACGAGACGAAGGGACGCATTCAGACCGAACATCCGATTCTGGACGACAACGGTCAAGTCCGCCTGGCCGGAGACCAGCCTGCAGTTGAATCGGCCCAGCAGGGGACTCTGTTGGCTTCGGTTTCCTATCTTTCGGCTGCCCCAGAACCGGACTACCACTCTGCGGAGGCAGAGCAACTGGCTTCGGAGGCGATGGCCGTGGAACGAGACATTGAAGATCTGAAGTTTCGCAAGGATCAGATTCCTGAGAGTGAGTACTACGACAGATTGGAGAAGTTCCTGATCCGATTGGCCAGCATCAACGAGAGAATCGAACAGTTGGAGGACAACAGGTGAGACATCCTGTACATCTTCTCCTTCTTCTTTTCGCCGTCTCCGGCTCTGTGGCCTGGCCGGCCAGTCAAGGGCCTGAGAGGGCTCCTGTG
>JAUXKG010000393.1 GCA_030624355.1 Acidobacteriota bacterium | reverse complement strand
GCCATCTAATAGGGCTTCACCCTCCTTCTCAATGGAAATCTCAACACTTAGGGTGGAACGATTACCGTCAGCCGACAAGAACTGAGCAAGAACCTTTCTTGAACTCTTTTCGAACCCTTGGAAGGCCGGCTCAAGACGAACAAAAGAGAGGATATCGTCTAAAAAAAAACATCGAATTCCATCGACCCAACCTGAACCTGATCGCCTGACCACAGATAGATGGGTATCGCCACTTCTGCTCCCGGTGCCGTGTAAGCCTCTGACAAAGCGACCCGGGTTTCAGCCTCCGCCTTTCCTTGTGTAGTTGCGCTTCCCAATTCCACCTGTGCGCCCCTGGGCTGCATGCCAATCTCTTCGGCTAGCGGGGAAACCAGATGTACGACTCTGCCGCCCGACACAGTCATCAGAACCTTGATATCCTGAATTTGCTCCTCCGGAACGGTCAGATAGTCCCGATCCAGAACGATAAAATCGGCCCACTTGCCGGGCTCCAGCGACCCCAGTACGTTTTCTTTCTTCATGTACTGTGAACCCCAGGTTGTTGCGACTTTCAAAGACAGTTCCCGACTGATCTGCTGACTTTCCCCATAAACCTTGCCGTCCCAAGCCTTTCGATCGATCATCCGCGCCAATGTCCAGAACATGGTCAGATCGGTGCCCGACAGCGCTCGGTCAATTTCAAAGCCATTGGGGATTTCGGCATCAATCAGCGATTTTTTAGGAACCACCCACTCCAATGCCCTTTCCCCGTAAGCCTCGAGAATATCGGGAGAAGCTTGATAGATTTCGAACGCGGCTCCCCCTAAAATCATGCCCAGGCTCTTTATCCGGGGTATTTGATCCGGTCGCGGCGACATCACCAGATGATCGTAGGTGTGCCTTTTGGCTCGTACCTGCTCTAAGGTGAATCCCGCGTCCTCGCTGGCTTTGGTAATGATGTCTAAGATATTGTCGATGTCCTTGTCTCCCACGGTGTGATTACCAATGAACCGACCTCCACTTTGGATGTACCGGTAGAGCATTTCGGCTGGTTCCCTTCCCGGAGCAAAGGCACAGGCCCGCTGTCTCGGGGTCAATTCGATAAGAGGTTCCAAGATGGTGCATTCTCTGCCATTTTCGATAGAACCCTGAGCCCCGCCATACCAGAAGAAATCATCTCCCAGATTTTCCATAAAAACAGAGGAATTGATCACGTACTGATCGGCAAAAAGGACATCTTCCCGCCAATTCCACATCCACATGCTGCGGACCGACATTTGTCCACTTTCCGACAAATCCTTGTACACTCTAATATTCGAGGGGGTGTAGGCAAGCGATCCAAAGGCTGTCATCCCATATCCTGACCACCAACTCAGCTCTAAGCGGTGTATCTCTTTCAACTCTCTATAGTGTCCCTGCATCACCACTTCATGAAATACCGAGCGGAAGTTAGCTCCACCGTCACGCCCCCCTTGACCCGTCTCGCGATCGATGAGGTTTGTATCGGCTTGGTGGAAAACCTTGTCGATCTCCTCAAGAGCCTTCTCATTCACCATCATTCCCACAAAGGCATCTCTCAATAACACGGGATTACTGGGAGCGGTCTGATCCAGCAGCGCCTTGGTGACTTGCTTGCCGTCTAACACCTCCATGTTATGCAACCCATACCAGCCGTTGCCCCTGGTAGCGTATTGATACTGGTCGCCCAGCAAAAAAATGATGTAGCTCCACGGCCCCGCATTTGCTTTACTGACTGCATCTTGTAACACTCCCGGGACAGCTTTGAGTTGGTCTTCTGGACTACCCTCGAGTATGCGAACCACCACGATGTCGTCCGTCAGCACCTTCTTGAGAGTGTGGGGATTGACACCCGCCCAATCGTAGGGGTGCTCATGCACACTGATGAGCCCGGGCAGAACGGTTCGACCTTTGAGATCGATCATCCGGGTGTTGGACCCAGCTTGAGCTTGTACCTGAAGATCGCTTCCCACTGCCACGATCTTGCCACCCTGAACAGCCATAGCCTGAGCAATCGTGCCAATCTGAGGTGTGAAGCCATTGTCGTCCACAGTCAAGATCTTGCCGTTAAAAACGATCATCTCAGGAGCCTGCTGGGCCTTGGCCACAATGCTCGCAAAGAAAAGCAGGAGCATACTTGCCAACAGGCAGATGATTTTTCCATTAGGCATTGCTTTCCTCCGATTTTTTTGGCGGGGCCTGCTTGGATTGTCTGGCAGAGAATTCCTTCCGCCTATTCTTTCTGGGACCGTCATTCTTGTTTCTCTGTCCCAAGAAACAAGTAGCAGTAGGAGTTACTACATCAGCAAAAGGAAGTCAAGAAGATCGGCCTCCGCTGTTTTCACTGTTGTTGATGAACGTTGAAAATTGCATCCAAAACAAGATACAGTTGCCAGTGTACAAGGCGTCTTTTTCGAAACTATCTCACCGGAGGTGAAAGGAGAACGAACATGCCACAGCAGCAGATGAGTTGTCGGGGTAAGGCATTTCGCCGCGGTGCCCGCTACGGGTCCAGATTGAAAGAGGCAATCTTTTCCAATCTGACGAATTTCTGGTCAGCGTGTAGTGCCGTGGGGTTAGACCAATTCGATGTCATCCAAGAAGCCCGATATCTGGCACAGGATTACTCGGACGGGCTCATCGAAGAGATCAGGGGGATTGCGCGGGGTTCCAATTTAGAACCAGCTGAGATCCTTGCCTTTAATCTGTGCCACGGAGAGGTTTTTCCCGACGAATGTACGGTGATGTTTGCACTAGGGGATGCAACCTCCTCTGGGAAGACCCTTTTTATGAAAAACAGCGACAAAATTGGTGCAGATTCCATGGTAGGTCCCGGCTTCTACCAACACAAAGAAATCAATGTCCTCCTGGCAGTTCGTTCTGATGACGGGCCTGCCATCGTCGGCGTCTCCGCTGCTGGATCAACCGGTCTGAAGATGGGAGTCAACAGCCTGGGGGTTGCCGTTGGAGCCAATATCGCCCGCACCGTGGAACTGGCAGAACGCCAGGTCGATACCACCCAGATGAGAGCACTCGATCGCACTCAGCTGGCCCGTGAGGGACTGCAAAAGGAAAATGCTCTTGAGGCAGCCAACTATGCGGCGGCCAGAATAGCGGAGAATCCCATGGCCACTCCCGGCAATATCGAGTTCGTCGACTCCAACACAGGTGTAATCGTGGAGGGATCTTACGATCGGCTAGCACTTCAGATCGTCAGGTCTGGAGTCGCCTCTCGAGTGAACTCATTTGTGGTCATGAAAGACCTGAATAACCCAAATGACGTGTCAAGCTACTGCCGGTATACTCGCACCCAACAACTTCTCAAGGAGCATTTGGGAAACTTAACCCCCACCTTGATGAAACAGTTCTCTCAAGATCACACCCATGGGCCTGGACCTAACTCCATC
>JAUXKG010000475.1 GCA_030624355.1 Acidobacteriota bacterium | reverse complement strand
TGTCAGTTGTCCAAGCCTGTCATCCACGGCCTGGGCCACTGCCATGCCGAAAAGCCGGTAGCCATACGCGTTGAAGTGGCCATCGTGTCGCCAGTACATTTCAGCAAAGACCTTCCCGTCACTCTCCAGTCTGGACTTCATGTGAGGTAGGGGATCGATGACATCGAGTTCATCGATTTGAACGTAGGCCCGAAGAACCTCCAGACTGATGTCTTCATCTTCTTTCATTGGGACCGGCACAATCATCAGGCGGAATTCGTGTTGTTTTGAGAGTTGAAGAAATTCTTGGAACACGTCCTGAAGAGCAGTCTCTTTTCCCGGCCTGGAGATCGACTGACCGATGTGGGACGGCTTGACGAAGTTGGATCGCAAAAGATTTCCATTGCCTCCGATCAGGAAAGCACCCAGCCGGACCAGGTAGAGATGCTCATGCAGCCAGATCAGCTGGGTCTGACGAAGGTTGCCATCCACCAGCTGTTTCATCTTTTCCCGTTGAAGCTTATCGGTAAAGGCCAGAACATGGCCTCGATACACCTCTCGATAGACGCGCCCTATGGCCAGATCGCCTATGTCGTTGTTGGTGAAGGCAACCACTACAGCCTCCGGTTGCAGCTCCAGGACGTGCGGTCTCAATAGCTTCAGGTGAACGTCGGAACCGGTTCCATCCAGACCCAGATTGAACACTTCCAGGCTGGAATCCTGCCAGCGGGTGCGAAGCTCCGACTGAAGAACCTGTGTCCAGGTCTGGTCTTTGGGAACGTGAATGGCGGCCGTGAACGAATCACCGACGGCCACCATGCGGCGTCCGGATGCACTTAAATCGTGCTCGACATCGTGAAACCCTCTGGAGTTGAGAGTAACCAGATTGTCCATCTCAAAGTTTCGATGAATTCGTCCGGTCGCGTTGGGCAGGTAGCGGTAGCCCAGTTCTGGATCGGTCTGGTAGAGAAGGGGTTGGTGAGACATTCCTGCTGCAGGCGGCCGAAGCAACCGAAGAGCTATTTCGGAAATTGCGAGGCCCGCGCTGGTGCCAATCAGCAGAACGATGGAGTTGAGAACAATTCTCCTGCGATTCATGTCCTTATATTATTTCCCACAAGGAAACGAGTAGACAACTTATGCATAACCCGTGCTAGGAGATTCTGATATAAAGAACGGACCAAGATGGCGGAGATCATTTGGGAGAAGCATGGACATATTCGGCTGATGACCATGAATCGGCCGGAGAAACTCAATGCCTTGACCCTGCAGGGTGAGGCGGAGATGTCCCGCTGTTTGATCGAGTTTCAAGAGGATGAACAGGCGTGGGTCTTGATCATTACGGGATCCGGACGGGCCTTTTCGACTGGATCGGACCTGAGCACCGTCCATGAGAAATGGGCCACTCCCAACCGGCCGCCCAGGCTGGTGGGTGCCGATGGACTGCAGATTTGGAAGCCTATCATCGCCGCCATCAACGGCTATTGCCTGGGGGGTGGGTTTGAACTGGCGTTGGCCTGTGACATCCTGTTGGCGGCCGATGATGCCCGGATCGGTCTGACCGAGGTGAGATGGGCGCTGTTTCCCGGAATTGGTGGCCTGCAGCGCATTATGAGAGCCATCCCGCGTGGTTGGGCGATGCAGATGCTCCTGACGGGAGACTGGATCGAGGCCGATCAGGCAGAACGGCTTGGTTTGGTGCAGAGGGTTGTGGCAGCCGATCGACTGGTGGATGAGGCCAAGCAGCTTGCCGAGCGCATTTGCCAGAACGGGCCGCTGGCGGTTCGAGCGGTCAAGGAGGCGGCCCTGCGAGGTTCCGATCTTCCCTTGAATACTGCCATGGTGCAGGACCAGCTCATCTCTTTCAAGAATCGGCAGACGGAGGATTCCAGGGAGGGTCCCAAGGCCTTTGTGGAGAAAAGGGCGCCCCGCTACAAGGGTCGCTGAGCGTAGGGAATGGAATTGATCTTCACTCCTGAAGAGAATGCCTTTCGGGAGCAAGTCAGAGAATTCGTCAGGCGGGAAGTCACCAGCCAGGTGGTGGACCGGACGGATGGCCTCACGGAGCAATACGATGCCGCGCTTCATCAGAAGCTGGCTGAAAACGGCTGGATCGGGATGCAGTGGCCTCGCCGCTACGGCGGTCAGGAGAGAAGTCATCGGGAGCTGGTGATTTTTCTGGAAGAGATGGCCTATGCCTTGGCTCCCATGGGCCGTTATGTGGGCACCGTCATTTTTGTTGGGGATTCGATCAATGCCTACGGAACAGAGTGGCAGCGTAAGCACTTCCTGCCCAGGATCGCCCGCGGTGACATTACCGCTTCCCTCTGCTTGACGGAACCGGATGCCGGATCGGACGCAGCGGCCCTCTGCACGGAAGCTCGGGAAGAGGGGGATGCATTTTATCTTTCCGGGCAGAAGATCTTCATCAGCGGGGCCGAGATATCCGCCTACGGCATGGTGGTGGCCCGCACCGCCCCTCGAACGGAGAAAAAGAGTGAGGGGATTTCGGTCCTTCTGGTCGATCTGAACAGTGATGGAGTCCGAGTCGTCCCACTTTGGAACATCGCGGGCTGGAGAGTGAATCAGATTTTTTTCGATC
>JAUXKG010000044.1 GCA_030624355.1 Acidobacteriota bacterium | reverse complement strand
CTGTGCCTTCCAGCAGTTGGTGGAACATCATCCCGACTACACTGCCGCCTATTTTCATTTTGGGATGAGCCTGCAGGCCGTGGGAGAGCAGGAGAGGGCCGAAAAGGTTCTGGGCCAGGGGATCGAGGTGGCTGACAAGAACGGCGAGTCCCATGCTCGCGAGGAACTGCAGGCCGCCCTGACGGAGTTACGTAGCGACACTCCTTAGTCCGCATCCGCGAGTGTTCGTGGTGTCTGCACACATCGCTGGGCTGTCAGTCCGGTCATTCGACACTCGACACTCGACACTCGTCAATCGACAATATTCAGAGGTCATTCGACACTCGACACTCGTCAATCGACACTGATCTCACCGTACTAAAACCTGCTGGGGCACTGCCGACATGAAGTCCAGCGAGTGACCACCGAAGATCTCAAATCCCAGCACCGGCAGGTTGGAGCGAATCCATGCGAATCCCCCTGTTTGGATCTGCAGGCCGGGCATCAGTTCGTTGAACAGACTGGCCAGTCTCTGACCAGGGGCCAGCTCCAGAAAAGCGATACGTTGTGATTCTCCAGCGGGGGAGAAAACCTCGACACTGACCAGAGCGGTGTCGGAGGAAGCGTTCAACAAGGCCAGTCCCGAGAAGATTTGCCCCGTCTGGACCACATGTCCCAGAACGAACTCTCGTGCTCCTTCAGCCTGCAGCGGAAGAGCCGCCAGGAATCTTCCTGCGGGGTCGGCAAAGGTCACAGTGCCAAGCAATAAGCCATTGCTGGAACTCACCCGGAGCCAGCCCGCCACCAGTTCGGAGGCGAAGTCAAAGATGTCGCGGGCCTTGGCTTGAAACTGTCCTCCCTCGGGCAGGTTGCTGACCAGGTGGCTGCTGATGACTTGTCCGTCTTCGCCCATAGCCTCCAGAGTCAAGTCGATGGGCGGGCCCTGGTTGACGATGTTAACGGTGGTCTCGATGATGTCTTCGGAAGTGGCCAGCTGAGCTGAGTAAAGCGTGGAGCCGCCGGAAAGCCAATCCAGTGCCGGCAGGGCTCCAAGCGAATCGGGAGGTCCGAAGGTCTCCAACCCGCCGATGGCTTGTCCACTGCTCACACTGGCAGTCAAATAGCCGCCCGTGCCGGTTCCGAAGGTTTCCGTGACGTTCAAGTCCAGGAGACCCTTGGCCGGAATTTGCACAGTCTTTTCAAGAGCGGGTCCGGAGGGTTTCACCCAGCGAACGTTCACCTCCACATCATTGCCATGAGGGTTGATCAGATAAAGACGGGTTTGCTCATTCCCTGAGGCACGAATCTCAGGTAGCAGCAGCTCACTGGAGAGCGCAGAGAACAGATTGGTTCCGTCCATGAAGCTCAGGGCCTGGTTGCCCACCAGGGTGAAGCCTAACAGGTCACGCCGGTCGGAGAGAATCTCGATCCAGCCCGGCTGTAGGGGGTTGAAGGTCTCCTGTAGTAAAAGGGTGATCTGTTCTCCGGAAGGAATCTCCCTTTGGACGCTGCCCGACAACTGCCCATCGGGCGTGTAGGCCCTCAGCAAAACGGTCGCCGGTTCGTGAAATCCGTTGACCATGGCCAGGCCCACAAACTCGGTGGCTTGGGTGGATAGGACCGGCAGCATTTGTGCCGTCCAGTAATTCGAGCCGAACTCAAGGGCTCCCAGGTCGGCCTGGGGGAGTCCGTCTCCGTCGCCGTCGAAGACCCTTTCGTGGGAAGTCAGGTCAGTTGAGGAGAAGGGAGTCAGACGGGTGCCTCGATCAATGGCCGGAGATCCAGCCTGCAGAGAAAAATCGTGTGCCAAAGGATTGGAAAACAGCGGGTCTCCAGCCACATTTCCGTTAATGCCCTGAAACTGACCGTCGCTGATGAGATTGTTGGAGATCGATTCAAGAGGCAGTCCGAACAGTTCTCCACTGGCATTTTGATCGAGGATGGAGTCCAGGATGGTGGCGCCGGTTCCAGAAACACGGACGCCGAAATCGCCGTTGCCAAAGATGGTTGTGTTCTGAATCGTCAGAGTTCCACCGTTGGTGGAGATTCCATGACTCTGGGTGGACCCTGTCACCAGGCTGTCGAAGACCACGAGCTGGTAGAGGTCGGACAGGATCCCGTTTCCGTTGGCAGTAAAATGGCTGGAATAGACTTCCGCCCTGGAGTTCTCCTCTAGGAAGAGACCGGAGCTCAGGTTGCCGTCGATCCGATTGCCGACAATCGATCCTTTTGCTCCCGTTTCCAGGTAAATGCCGTGGCGCCCATTGTCCTGTACCTTATTGTCCAGTATGGCGAGTCTGGAGGACTGACCCTGTGCCAGTATTCCATCGTGCTGGGCTTGCTCGATGGTGTTCCCTTTGATCAGAGCAGAAGAGTGGGAGACTCTGATTCCTTGACTATCCAGGATGCCGGTGGCGCGTTTGCGGATCTGATTGTCGAAGATTCCCAACAGGCTTTGTGATGAAGCCAAGATTCCGTTTCCGTTGTTTTCTTGAAACTCACCGGGGCCCTCCAACAGGTTGTTCTGGATGAGGGAGCCAGCGGAGAAGGCTGCGATCCCGGTTCCTCTGCCGGTGATTGTGTTGCCATAAACGTGGGCCTGGCTCCCTGACAGCTCGATGCCGTACAGGGAGCGACGGTCCGCGGTATCCTCGATGATATTGTCGCGAATGACTCCGCTCGAGTTTCGATAGCTGACTCCCTTCTGTCCACCCAGCAGTCGAAGTCCTTCGATGGTCACACCCTTTAGACCGGAGACGGTCACGGCTGCCGAATTAGTGCCCAGTTCCCGGGCGTCGATGGTGGCCTGCTGGCCGGTAGCGCTGCGAACCGTGACCCCGTTCAGGTGGAGTCCTTCGGCGTTGAGACCCAAGTTGACCAGAGTGGTGTGGGTGTCGCTGTCTGCGAACTCGATGATGTTTCCAGGACGGGCTGCCTTGACTGCAGATTCGATCGTGTCGTGATCCGGTTCCCCGTTCTGGGAGACTCGCAGTACCACGGAATTGTCTTCGGCCGTGACTCCGCCCCAGTAGGGAGCAGTCAAACGGGTGCCATCGGAGCCGCTAATCTGGAGAAATCCTTCAAAGGTACCTCCTGAGGAAGGAGATGAAAAATCGGCACTGAGCTGCAACGGGACCGACTCTCCCGGTGACAGAGCCAGCGCTGCGGGGACAACGGAGATCTGGACGCTGCTGTTTTCGAACACCGGGGAAACTTCGATCTGGAAGGTCTGCGTTTGCGAACTCAGGTTGATGAGTTCAATGTCGTGCTGCAGCCGGGCCGGAGTTTTTTCCTCCCTCAGCCCGAAGCTGATGCTGACCGGATCCAGTGCCGCACTGGCGGTCAAGGCCTGGGCCAGGTCCAGGCGTCCATTTCCGGTGTGAATGAGGCGGGCCGGTTGATCGTTCCAGGTCACAGTTTTGGCTGCCGTGTTGACCAGAACCGATTTGACGGCCTGGGCAAAATCGCGAGCCGACAGCTGCTCCGACCAGGGTTGGTTGAGCTGTCGGATCAGGGCCGCGGCGCCGGCCACCATGGGTGCGGAAAAGCTGGTTCCATTGTTTCCCAGAGAGTACTGGTTCTGTGGCAGGGTTTTGTTGGAAGCGGCGTGAATGTTTTGGCCCGGCGCACTCAGATCGGGCTTGATGGCCAGATCGATATTGGGTCCACGAGCGCTGAATTCGGTCAGAAGGTCGGCCTGGGCAGGGAAGGCATGCAGCTCATCTTCCGGTCTGAAGACAATCTCCGCTCCGCTGCCGGCGTTCAGAAAATCGCGAAGGCTGTCACCGGTTGCTTTTTGGATCATGACCGCGGGCCGGTCGAAGTTTTCGAGTCCGGCCATTTCGACAGCGCTGCCGTTGATGTTGTTGAAAACCACCATGCCTTCTGCGCCGGCGTTCAGGACGTGAAGAGCCTTGGTGGCGAACAGGCACACTCCACGCTGCACCAGCACAACCTGGCCCGTCAGGCTATCGGCCGGCAGGGGATTGCAGACCAGTTCGGTGGCATCCAGAGGAGCCACCGACACCACGGCCAGCGGTCCAACCGACTGTGTGATCGGGGAGGCCGTGCTGGCCACGTACGGGATTTCCTGGAGCTCGGCGGGAACAGGGAGGGCCGACAGGATCTCCAGCAGGCTGGCAAAGAAGCGACCGTTGCTGGTGGCGCCCACCGTAATGGCCTCCGGACTGGTTCCCGGTGAGAGCAGGTTTCGCGGATCCGGACCTGTGTTTCCGGCCGCCACCACCACTCCCACTCCGGCCTCCTGGGCCAAGGCGATGGCCAACTGCTCGGGATCTTCAGCCGGGTCTTGAGCCTCTCCTCCCAGGCTAAGGTTGATGACATCCATGCCGTCCAAGACCGAGTCCTCAATGGCGGCCACCAGTGCGGCTATGGTGGTGGTCGGATTGATCGAAGGGTTGCCGAAGACCCTGTAATTTCCCAGATAGGCCATGGGGGCGATGCCCTGGATGGTTCCTTGCGGAGTGAGCACTGGCTTTCCGGCTGCCACACTTGCCACCCGGGAGCCATGGCCCAGCTCATCCTCAGGAGTCTTGTTGTCCTGCTCTCTGAGTCCCAGTTCCGGCTTCACGTAATTGCGGGCCACAATGACCTTGTTGTTGGTGAAACCCAGGTCCCCCTGGGGAAAGCCCGCCGGGGCTGCGAATCCATCTCCGCTGAACATCGGATGCTGGTGGCTGATTCCGGAGTCGATGATGCCGATCTTAATACCCTGACCGGCGTTGTCGATTCCACCCAGCGCGTCCCATAGCACCGGGGCTCCTACTACCTGAGGTGCACTGTCCAGCAGGGGGTAGCGCGCGGCATTGGGAAAGACTCCCTTGACTTCCTGGCTCTGTCTGAGCCGCTCGACTCCTTCCGGATCGCTCCTGACCAGGATCATGTTCAGCAGGAAGCTCCTGCGGTCCAGAACTTCGAGGGATGACTGGGTAACAGAGGGACCTCCTTCGGCACTGGCCAATCTCTCCAGCAGGTCCATCTGGTTCGCTTCCACCCGCTGTTGGTATTGACGTGTCTCGCGACTGTCCCAGATCAGACGCTTTTGGTCCAGGGAAACTCCGGGGTTCCACCTGAGCACCGTCTCCAGGACCGAGGGTTGTTTGAGCAGGACGATGTAGCTTTCAGACTCCGGGCCACCACCTTCGGGAGGGTTTTGAAAAGCTCCCAGGGAGTGGGTTAAGATGCCGAGCAGAATGAATCCGAAGAAACCGAGTCTTTTCATAGAGAAAGCGACATTTCTCAAGCGAGCGGGTTATGCATTGGTTGCCGTAGCTCTCATCTTCCTGATCTTCCTGAGCGCTGTTTCGGCGCTATACGTGCCTCATCTGGTCTTCTATAGCTATCTGCTTCTGGGGGTCGGTGGCGTCTTGGTGCTGCTGTTCAAAAGCCTTGAAATTATACAACATTCGCGTCTCAGAAGACGGTCCGTCTACTGTTCGGAGTGCGGCTGGCTGGGCCGTGGAGACGATTGGTTTCGTTACCACTGCTGCCCGGACTGTGACTCCGAAAACGTCGTCTTCATGTAGAGTCATTCGAGATTGAGCCGGTTCAATTGATAATGTGAAAAAAGCCGTTTTTCCGGCTCACGGACAGGGTGCTTGATTCCCAGGTCCCGGCTAGATGTGGGAAACGCGAGAGGCTATTTGGCGGCCGATGCCTATGAACTACGGTCTCATTCTGGACAACGTGTTTGCCGGCCATCCGGCGCCTGCCGGCCATCCGGAGCGGCCCGAGCGCGTTCAAGCCGTTCTGGAAGAGGTGGAAAAGTGGGAGGGTTTTTCGCGACTGGAGAGAATAGCGGTCGTCCCGGCCCTGGAGGAGTGGATTCTGGATGTGCACACCCGGGAGCATTTTCAGAGAGTCAGGGCCACCGCGGGGCAACCTCCCTGCCAGCTCGATCCCGACACCTATGCCAGCCAGCACTCCTTCGACATTGCTCTTCAGGCGGCCGGCGGCCTGGTCAGACTGACTGAGCTCCTTTTAGCGGGCGAGATCGACAGCGGGTTTGCAATCGTCCGACCGCCGGGTCACCATGCCGAGAGCCACCGGGCCATGGGCTTTTGTCTGTTCAATAACGTGGCAGTGGCGGCCCAGTGGGCCATCCGAAGTCAAGTGGCCAAGAGAGTTGCGGTGGTTGACTTTGACGTTCACCACGGAAACGGCACACAGGAGATCTTCTACTCCCGTTCCGATGTGCTCTATGTGTCCACTCACCAGTATCCCTTCTACCCGGGCAGCGGTCACTTCAGCGAGATGGGTGAAGGTCCGGGCCAGGGGTTCACGGTCAACTTCCCGATTCCGGCGGGCATGGGAAACCACTTTTACTGCGCCCTCTATTCTGATCTCATTCTGCCCATCGTGGAGAGCTTCCAACCGGAGCTGATTCTGGTCTCGGCAGGCTACGACGCCCACCGGGAAGATCCGCTGGCTGGAATGAATCTGGATGTCTCGGGATTTGGCCAGATGGTCAATCTGCTCAACAGGGTGGCGGGGAAGGTTTGCCAGGGGCGGATTCTCTATGTTCTGGAGGGAGGGTACAATCTGCAGGTCCTCTGCCGGTCGGTTTTGACCACCATTGCCACCACGCTGGAACCTCAAGAGTTTGCAATCGAGCCGCAGCAGGAAAAGGAATATGCCGGTTACCGGGACCAGATCGGGCCGCTTTTGTCGCCCTATTGGAAAGTGTGAAGCGCTTTAGTTTCACACGATCACCCGTAAACACTGGCCTTCTGAGCCCATTTTCTCAACAGGATGCGTATACGGTGCGGAATGACTCAGTACCAGGGCGCACCACTTCCAGCCTATTTTCTGGATAACTCATTGAAAGAAAACAGAAAATGATATCAAAAAATAGTACCACATCTCTTGAAAATGGTATCAATTATTGGTATCATTACTCCTGTCATGAGGAAGAAGCACCAAGGGACACTGCAGGCGATTCTCTCAAGGCCCTCAAGATCGGATATTAAGTGGGCTGACATTGAATCGCTTCTCGTGGCGCTGGGTGCTGAAATTCAAGAGAGGAAAGGCTCAAGAGTCGCGATTGTCCTCAACGATATAGTAGCGATCTTTCATCGGCCTCACCCAAGGAAAGAGGCCGACAAGGGATCAGTTGCTTCGATGAGGCGATTCTTGAAAGAGGCTGGCATCACAGCCTAACAACGAATCACTCTCGCACTCCCACTGTCGAGCAGGCGGGAGGTACAAGAAGGAGGTTCAAAGTGGAGCACAAGGGTTATCGAGGAACTGTCATGTTGTTTGATGACGAAGCGGGCATCTTTCACGGCGAAGTCGTGGACACCCAGGACGTCATCACGTTTCAGGGTAAAACAGGCCAAGAGGTTATAAAGGCTTTCAAGGATTCGGTGGACGAGTACCTGGCTTTTTGTGAGGAGCAAGGGAGAGAACCAAGCAAGCCGTTTTCTGGGCAGTTCATGACACGGACAGGCCCGGAGGTGCATCGTCTGTGCGTTAGTGCCTCGAAACTGCAAGGCTACAAGAGCTTCAATGCTTGGGTTGTTGACACTCTAAAAACGGCAGCCACACATAGCTTCTCAGGAAGAACAGTTACCATCGAAAGAATCGAAGAAGAGGAAGTCCGAAAATAGAAAACGGGCTAGTGACCGCTTTGGGTGCCCTTTACCCACGCCATCCACCAGAGAGAGTTCAATCGATGTACGGCCTGGTTCAGGCGAAGCTCCAGCGGAGATCCCAGCCACTGGAACATGTGTTCGAAGTAGGGCTCCGGATAGATCCTTCTGGGTCTGTCTCCCAGAAACGCTTCCCTTTCAATGCCCAGCTGAGAGACCACCTGCCGGTCGGCGAGCAGAATGTTATCGACCCAAACGAAGCTCTCCAGTGCCATCGAGTGCAGACTTGCCAAGATACCTCCCAAGTCGGCTGCCGGCATTTTCGCAAACTGAATCTGGTCGAGGTACCGACTGGCCAGGTCGATCTCGAATCGAAAGTGGATGCCCAACTGGGCGGTTAGCTGGCCATTGTAATTGGTGGTGGTGTGAAGAGGTTGATGAAGATCGGCGACATAGTGCGAGAGGTCTGACGCGTGGCGCAGAATCTGCTCCGAATCGCCGTTCCGAAATGCCTGAGAAAGAGCTTCAAAGCTTCTGTGGGCGGCCCACAGGATGGTTCCATTTTCCGTCACCTTCCGCTCTCCCCATTTCTGGACCGTCCGACGGAAATCGAGTTCAAAGTCGGTGAAGGGAAAGTGTCCGTATCCGTCCAGGTTGATAAAGTGGCGAAGGAACTCCTCCGGCTCATCGTCCTTTCTGCGATCGGGATCCATGGAGCGGTCAATCAGAGCTTGCCGGTGTTCCATCAGCAGGTCTTTGAGATCGCCCTCCAGAGAGTCCATCGTCTTCTCAGTGATCCAATGATGAGCAGCAGATCCCCAGCCAAAGCCGGGCGGAGACACGAGAGCCTGGCAAATGAGGAAAAGACAGACTGACAACAGATGTCGCATAGAATTCCGCCGCTGCGCCGGCTCACAGAGAAGCCCGGTCTTCAGACCGACTGTTGAAACTTGGCTCTCAGTTCCTCAGGTAGCCGGTAGACAGCTTTACAGGTCTCGCATTTCAGAAGGATTAGCTTCGGATCCTCACCAAACTCATTTCTGATCTTGTTCTTCAGGTCCGGATCCGGCTCGTTGTAGTAGGTAGCGAAGGGATGATACCGCTTCAGTCCCCCGTGGCAAGGTTTTCCCTTGGCACCTTTCACGGTACAGACCACCTGTCTGGGAAGCAAATCCTTAATCATTAGCCTAGGTCATTCACAGATTGTCTACTGCAGTGCCGCAATCATCCGCGCTGACTGCGTTGTGCTGCCTTGGGCTCCTCGGCGTACTACACGAGTACGCCTGCGGGGCCCTTCGTTGCACGCCTTGTCATCACAGCCCTTGCGTCACTTCGTGACGACAGTCTGTGCATGACCAAGGCTATGAACATTCTAACGAACGGTAGGACGTCGGTCCAGCGGTCAGTGACACGGATTAGCAAACACGGATTCACACTGATTAACCAACACGGATTGACACGGATTAAGAAAGGTATCTTTCTGTCAGTTGTCTGCTGTCAGCCGTACTCCTCCTTCTTTAACACCTTGCGTAGCCTCTCCAAGGGATAGGTGTTGATGACGTCGTTGGAGCTCAGCCAGCCCCGTCGGGCCGTAAAGATCCCGTACTGCATGTAGCGAAGCATCTGAGTGTTGTGGCTGTCCGAGTTGATGCTGAGGAGCACTCCCATCTCGCTGGCCATGCGGCAGTGTACGTCGCTCAAGTCCAACCGGCTGGGGTGGGCGTTGATTTCCAGGCAGACCCGATTCTCCCGAGCCTTCTCGATCACCTCTTCCATTTCCACTGAGTAAGGCTCGCGCCGGGTCAGAAGCCGCCCGGTGGGGTGGCCCAGAATGTTGACATACCGGTTCTCCAAAGCATGGCAGATCCTGCTTGTCATCTCCTTCGCTGAAAGGTTAAATCGACTGTGGACCGAAGCGACAACCACGTCCAGTTTGGAGAGGACCTCATCACTCAGGTCCAGCTCGCCCTCGGCCAGAATATCGACTTCTATTCCCTTTAGAATCTCGATTTTCGGGTTTTCAGCAGAGGCCTGGTCAATCTTCGCGATCTGCCGAAGGAGTCCCTCTTCATCCAGTCCGCCGGCCATGGCCAGAGCCTTGCTGTGATCGGTGATGGCGATGTAATCGTAACCGGCTTTGGCTCCGGCGGTCGCCATTTCCTCGATCGAGTCCTTCCCATCGGTGGCTTCGGTGTGCATGTGCAGGTCGCCTCGGATGTCTTTTCCCTCGATCAGAAGAGGCAGTTCCCGCTTTTCCGCTTGTTCAATCTCTCCCCGGCCCTCCCGTATTTCGGGGGGTATGAAGGGAAGCTCCAGCAAGCGATAAATATCTTCTTCCTCCTCACCGGCGACCTTCTCTCCGTCCCGGGTCTGAAAGAGTCCATACTCATTGATCTTGTAGCCCATCCGCTTGGCCCGTTCCCGCAGGGCGACGTTGTGGGCTTTGGAACCTGTGAAATATTGAAGAGCGGCGCCGAAGGACTCGTCCTCCAGTACCCGCAGGTCGGCTTGAAGGCCCCGGCGAAGGACGATGCTGGCTTTGGTGTCGCCGCTGGCCAACACCTGGCTGGCATCAGGATGTTGGACAAAGGCGCTGATGGCCTTTTGGGGGTCTTCACAGGTGACCAGGATGTCGATGTCACCTACTGTGTCACGCCGGCGCCTGACGCTCCCGGCCGCGGCAATTCTGTGGACCGAAATCTTGGATTCGAGGTAGGCGATCAAACTCTCACTGATCTCGATTCCGTCATCCAGCTGAAAGCGGCCCTGCATGCGCCGGTAATCTTCAATGGCCTTGAGAATCTTGGCCTCGCTCTTTTCTCCCATTCCGGGTAGAGTCCGGAGTTTCTGTTGGCCAGCGGCCTCTTCCAGTTCTTCGAGCGAAGAAACATTCAATTCCCTCCAGAAAAGGCTGATCTTCTTCGGTCCCAGATTCTGCAGTTCCAGCATGGGAAGCAGCGATGGAGGGACCTGCTGCTTGAGTTTTTCGTGTTCCTGACATCGGCCGGTTTCCACCAGTTCCTTGATTTTTTGCAGCGTGCCTTTCCCGATCCCGGAAATCGACCGAAGTTTCTCAGGGTCCTCCTGGATGGCTCCGGAGACGCTGAAACTGAGGTTTTCGATGATTTGGGCCGCTCGACGAAAGGAGCGGATTCGGAAGGGATTGCCCTCCTGGATCTCCAGGATATCGGCGATCTCGGCGAAGATCGCGGCCACATCTTTGTTTTCCATGCGATGCTATTGTTAGCTGACAACTGACCATTGTCGATTGTCGATTGACGATTGTCGAGTGACCAGTTGAACAGTGTCGATTGACGAGTGTCGAGTGTCGAGTGTCGAGTGTCGAGTAGTCCGTGTCACTGACAACTGGCCTTCGGCCGCTTACAGCTGACAACTGACAAAAGAATTGGTGCCAACCCTCCGAATCGGTGTCAATCCGTGTTCGCTAATCCGTGCAATCCGTGTCTCAGCCCTTCAGGCGCTG
>JAUXKG010000142.1 GCA_030624355.1 Acidobacteriota bacterium | reverse complement strand
TGTCCCATCGTTGTTCTCCTATTCAAACTTACCGTTGCGGCCAAAGGCCTCAAGGCTCGAGAATTCCGGCAGCCTGCTCGGCGGCCAGGAAACCAAATGTAGCACATGCCATCAGCGAATAACCGGCTTGATAGCCGATGCCCCATATGCGGCTTCCCGAGGTGGCTGCACCGCAGGCGTAAAGGCCGGCAATCGGCAGGTCACTCCGGTAATCGAGAACCTGCGCCCGGGTATTGACATCGATGGTCGTTTTCGCCCTGAAGGGATCAGGCGTCACCAGTTGGACGCCGAAAAAGGGACCCTTCTCTATCGGAGCGAGACTCTCGGGGGGGCGGCTGAAATCGGAATCGACGCCCCTGCGAGCGCCTTCATTAAAGCGCTTGACTGTGGCTTCGAGTCGGTCCCCCGGCAACTCCAGTTGGGCGGCCACCTGGCCAAGAGTGTCTCCTCGGGTGACCCAGTCCAGACCCTCTGTGCTGCCCGGCGGTAGTCCGGCAAAGGAATATTTCTCCAACAGATCTCGGTCGAAGATGAGAAAACTCGGGATGTTTCTGAAGCGGTGCTCTCCCCGGGTATCGAAGTGGTTGGTCTTGGATCCGAGTTCGTGACCAAAAAACTCATTGCCGAAACGCTCACCGAACCGATTGACGACCAGGCCGTGGCGCATGCGGATCTCGTAGTTGCGCCGGGTGGCCACTGATCCGTCTGGGTAGGCCTCACCCGGAACGCTGAGTCTGGGTCGTCCCTGGATGGTGGCCGTACTGGAAAGCGCCGCGTGTAGCGGTGCGGCCAGTCTCCAGCCATTGATGCCCGCTCCGGTCGCCAGCGCGATGCCTCTGTTGGCTCTGATGTTCTCCCATTCTCCCTTCTTTTTGACCCTCACACCGACCACGCGACCCTCTTCAACCAACAATTCTTCAGCGCTGGTTTCCATCTGAACGGGGATTCCGCGTCGGAGTACCGCGCGGAACATATAGGCGGCCAGGCCGGCACCGGCCACCCGTTGCTCTTCATCTCTGGCCAGCATGGGTTCCAACTGGGGTCCCAGCCATTTCCTCCAAAGCGCTAATCGGCTGTCGTCCGGGTCGCGAAGGGGACCGGAATGGCCCGAGGAGGGTCCATCGCCTCCCCCCAGAGCCGGATCGTGCTCCAGGCTTCCCAGGGACTGGGACAGACCGTGATGAAAAATGGACAGCTGAACCCTGTCTCGCCAGGGCCCCAGGGACTGGGCCTGGAAGAGATCGCATTTGACAATGCGGCCCTTTCTTTTGGATGGAAAGTAAAACTCGCCTTGGTCACTCAATCGGAAATCAATATTCGCTTTTTGATGCAGGTATTCAATGACTCTGGGGGTGTGGTCCACGAAGGTTTCCGTGTATTCTCGGATGTTGTATCCGGAACCCAGGTAGTTCAGGTACTCCAGGGCCTCCTGGCGCGTATCGGTCAGGCCTCTACCCGTCATTAGGTAGTTCATCGGCGCCCACAAGATGCCTCCCGACTGTGAAGTGAGGCCACCGATCTTGTCTGATTTCTCCAGGAGCAAGGTCTTCAGGCCCTGGTCGTGCCCGGCGATAGCCGCTGCACAACCGGCCATGCCGGAGCCCACACAGATCCAGTCGAAGGTAGATGACCAGTGTTGCCGGGACCCGCAGCCGGTACCAGTTGCCATCCCAGCCGCAGCAGCCAAGCTTCCGCCGCCGGCCGTCTTGACGAATGTTCTTCTCGATTTCAGTCTTTTGCTTCGCTCTTCTCGGATGGGTGTGCGCTTCATTGGCTGGTCTCCAGTGGTGGGGCTGAGTCCGCATGATCCACTTCCCCAACCGACAAGTCAAGCGGTCGCCCGCCCGCAATTTTCGTCGCCTTCCGGAAGGACAAAGTTGAAGTTTGACTTGAAAACCACCCCCGGAAGGATTTCTAATTCAGACAGATGGGAGTGAGCTATGCGAAATGACAAACAAGCCAAACAAAAACTAACACGTCGTCAGGTGGTTCGGGTCCTCACTGCTTCAGCAGTTACCGGCTCGGCGGCGGCCGGAATGCTTCAGCCACCCTTAGCCGAGATCACCTCTGAGAGTCTCCGGCAGGCGGCCAAGGTTTTCGGTCATCACTTTGAGGAGGATCGGCTGCAGGAGCTGACTCCGGTGATGGAACGTGACCTGGGTCGGCTGCAAGAGGTACGGGATCTGGAAATAGCAGAGTCGGTGGAACCGGCCACAGTTTTTCGAGCCAGGAGGTAATGGCATGGTCCAGACATCCCAGTTAGCGACCCAGACTGCCCACGAACTGGCAGACTTGATCAGGAGGAAAGAAGCCTCACCCGTCCAGATCGTGGAGGCTTGTTTAGAGAGAATCGAACGTCTCAATCCCAGTCTGAACGCCTTCATATCGGTTACCGGAAACCGGGCCCTGGCGCAGGCCAGGGAGGCGGAACGCGAGATCAGCGGAGGGCACTACCGGGGGCCGCTTCACGGAATTCCCTATGCCCCCAAAGACATCTTGGCCACCCAGGGTATCCGCACTACCAACGGCTCCAAAGCGACGGCCGACTGGATTCCCGATGTTGATGCAACGGTGATCGCCCGTTTGAATGAGGCCGGGGCCATCCTGCTGGGGAAGCTGAATCTGCACGAGTTTGCCATTGGAAGTGGTGTCGACTCCGGGTTTGGTCCGGCTCGCAATCCCTGGGATCTAGAGTACTCGCCGGGTGGATCATCGAGCGGATCGGGAGCCGCTTTGGCCGCCGAGCTGGTTCCCCTGTCTATTGGAACCGACACCGGAGGTTCAGTCCGTTGGCCGGCCGCCTACAGTGGCGTGGTGGGTCTGAAGCCCACTTATGGCAGGGTCAGCCGCTTCGGAGTGACGGCGCTGAGCTGGACTCTGGACCATGTCGGTCCCATGACCCGAAGCGTGGCGGATGCTGCAGCCATGCTGCAGGTCATGGCGGGCTACGATGAGAAAGATCCCACTTCGGTGGAAGACGCAGTGCCGGACTACGCCTCTGCGCTGGATGCAGACATCCGGGGTCTGCGGGTGGGCGTACCCACAAACCACTTTTTTGAGCATACCAACCCCCAGATTGAGCGGGCGGTGCGTTCGGCTATTCAGCAGCTGGCGGACTTGGGAGCAGAGGTGGTCGATGTCGAGATTCCCCACATCCAGTATGCTTCCGGCGGAACGGTGATCATGCGGGTGGAAGCCGCCTGTTTTCACCAAAAGCGCCTGAGGGAGGACGCTCACCGGCTGGATCCGGAAGTCAGAGAAAGACTGGAGATGGCTCACTTCTACTCGGCCATTGACTACGTTCAGGCCCAACGAGCTCGGACTCTCCTGATGGAGGACATGAAGGCCGTCTTTGAAAAGTGTGACGTCATGGCCATCCCTGCCAGTCCCCAGCTGGCCTCCAAGCTGGAGCCCGAGTCCTCCCAGCAGAGCAGCCCTCCGTCCGAACTGCAGTCCGGCCCACCCACTCTGCAGCATGCCAGGCTGGGGAATATGACGGGGCATCCGGCCATCTGCCTGCCCTGTGGTTTCTCTACGGGGCCTCCCAAACTGCCCATCGGGATCATGCTCTATGCCCGGGCCTTTGACGAGTCGAGCCTGTTTCGGGCCGGGCATGCTTATCAGGCTGTCACGCAGTGGCATCGGCAGAGACCTCCGATTTGAGGGGGAGGTGTGATGGATCCCAGATGTATTTATCACGTGGTCCGAACTATTTATTCCTACGTTGTCGTCCCAAGGCGCCGGATGATCCCGGCGCCTCGAAGGACACACTCGAAGAGTAGGATGAATGAGTTTCAAAAGAAGACTGTGAACCTATCCTTGGAGGTTGTCTGATGTCACAAAACCCCAGCACCCCATGGCAAACGGGCGGTGCCGAGCGCCGGCGATTGTCAGACGCCAAGATCCGCTACGTCAATAATCACCTGACACCCCTGGCTGTGGTGATTGTGGTGCCGGGCCTCATCGTTGTCCCGTTGCCACTGATTGCGACCATCGTGGGTTGGGTACTGATCACCTACTCGGTGCTCATCAACTACCTGACCGTCTACGTGATACACAGAGACGCCAGATTTATTGGAGCTCTGCGGGTGGGCTCCAACTACACCGTCAATATTATTCTGCTGTGGTTGCTCTATGCGGAGTGGCCGGTGGCCTGGTTACTCTTGCTCTTGATGTCTTTCGGTATCGCCGTCTACCAACAGCGTCGAGACGCCTTTCAGGCCAGCCTGGCTTTGAGCATGATGCTTCTGGTGGTGCACTGGAATTTCGGAGACAACTCTCTGGCGGGATGGACCCTGGCCGCTACGGAAGTCACCATTATTGTGCTGGTCAATCTGTTCGTGAACGGTCTGTTGCAGATGCAAGCTGTGGAAGAAATTGACCAGGCTCTGGAGGAGGGCAGTCCCGAATAATATAAGACAATTTCAAGCCCAGCCCGAGATCCTTCTCTGTTTCTCTTTTTCCCGTCTGCCTGACCGGCTGACAGCTGACAACTGACAGGAGATACCACACATAATCCGCGGCGCCTGCGCCACTTCGTCACGCCGCCTTAATCTGAGCGCAGTGAAGAAACCTTTCACTGAGCGGAGTGAAGACAACCTATGCATACTCCAGGCTAAAAAGAGGGGGACAGTCTACTGTGTCCTCTTTTCCAAACAGATTTTCGATTGTGATGTATTCGAGCATTCGAAAATCGTCAATCGAAAATGGGCTAAAGCCTATCTCCTCTTTTTTCACTGGGGCGAATAGTGAAGGATCTCACCCGGCAGCGGCGGTGTGGAAGGAGGTGTCGTGCGATGCCGGGTGGAGTGCTCATAGCCGCTGGCCAACCGAATCAAGGTGGCTTCCGAAAAGGGTCTTCCCAGAAATTCCAGTGCTATGGGCAGGCCCTCGCGGGTCAGGCCGGCTGGAGCCACCAGGGCGGGCAGCCCGGTCATGGAGCTGAGTGGATTGTAGGCCTGGGCGCCGATTCTCTCCAGCCAATCGGACGAGGTCATTCCTTCACTGATCTCCCAGGCAGGGAGTGTCTTGAAGGGGTATATCAGGGCATCCAACTGATATTCATCCATTAAAGACACCATCAACTGCCTCATCACCCTGCGAGTTTTCAGCAGAGAGATGTATTCGGCCTCCTGGTCAAGGGGTCCCACCTGGTTGCGTTCCCGCAAGTGGTCCCTGACCAGGTCGGGATGTTTCTCGATCATTTCTCCCATGCTCCTGAAGATGGCGCCGGGTCCCAGCCTGTCCAGATACATCTGGGTGGTGAGCTTCTTCTCAAAGTGGCCCAGCCGCTCATTGCGGATGATCGGGTAGAGATCCAGGCCGCTGGTGACAGGGTCCAGGATAAAGGCCCCTTGATCCCTGATGTCCGACACAGCCGCCTCAATCAAAGCCACCCCTTCTTTTTCCGGCGGGGTGGAGGAAAACAGATCACGCAGCACTCCGATGCGAGCTCCTCTGAGGCCTTCCGGGTCGACAAAAGAGGTGTACCCCTGTGCCGGGATCTTCCCGATGCTGGTTTGAGTCACCAGGTCCTCCGGATCGAAACCGGCAATGATGGAGAGCACGGCGGCCACATCGTAAACAGAGCGGGCCATAGGTCCGGCTCGCTCCAGGGTGAAGGAATTGGACAGAATACCCCCTCGACTGACCAGCCCCTGAGTCGCAGCCAAGCCGAATAGATTGTGTTCCGAGGAGGGGTTGCGAACGGAAGTGGTGGTTTCGGTCCCCAGGCCGGCGGAAGCAAAGTAGGCTGCCACGGCAGCCCCTGTGCCACTGCTCGAGCCTCCCGGCGTGTAGCCCAGTTTGTAAGGATTTTGCACCTGGCCGGCCAAGCTGCTGGCACCAAAGTCAGCCTTTGCAAACCAGTCGCTCTGGTTGAGTTTGGCCAGAATGATGGCTCCCGCCTTGCGCAGCCTGTCCACCACGAAGGCGTCCCGCCCGGGCTGCGATTGGGCCATGGGCAAGAATCCACCCGAGGTGGGCATGTCGTGAGTGTCCAGCAGATCCTTGACCACTATCGGGATGCCGTGCAGAAGACTTCTGGGACCCGATTGCCGGCGCTCTTCGTCCAGTGCCCGGGCTCTGGACAGGGCCCGGTCGTTCAGGGTGATGACGGTATTCAGGCGGGGCCCCTTCTGATCGTAGGTCTCGATTCGCTTCAGGTAAAGCTTCACCAGTCTTTCCGAGGTGAGGGCTCCGGCCTGGAAGGCGGCTTGGATTTCCTGGATGGTAGCGGTTTCCAGGTTAAGGGTAACCTCCTGGCCCCGAATGTCCGAGACATGAATCAGGAGCACTGTGGTAAGGACCAGGATGAGACCCATTGTGGAGCGAGTCCGATCAAAGAAGAAGTGTCTGATCATAGGCTAAATTCCTTCCAACAGAACTGACGGACCCGGGAGAAACGAATCAAATAACGGTTCAGGATCAAAGCGGTATGCCTCAGGCTCTTGGGCATCCTGCTTCCCAATGTGGACCGTAGCATATGGCGGACAAAGCTGAACCGTCAAGTCAGTTACGGCATCAACTAGCCTGGAATATTCATAGGTTCTTGTCACGAAGTGGTGAAAGCGCCGCGGTGACAAGGTGTGCAACTCACTAACCTCCGAATCCGTGTCAATCCGTGTTCGTTAATCTGTGGAATTTGTGTTGACAAGGC
>JAUXKG010000293.1 GCA_030624355.1 Acidobacteriota bacterium | reverse complement strand
CTCTTCGGGAGTTTCCGCCAGAAAGCGCACTGACTCAAATTTTTGAGGGAGACGGTCTGAACCTATGGAATCTCAAGCGAGCCTTTGAGTATGCGGCCCGGGATGATCGCGTCTCGGCCTTCTATCTGGAGATTCACCCCCTGGGTCTGAGCTGGGCTCAGATTGAGGAACTGCGCAGCTATATCAAGACCTTTCGCGACTCGGGCAAACCCGTTCACGTCCTGCTGGCGGTGGACATGATACGGGAGATTGAACTCTATCTAGCCTCTGCTGCTGATTCCATCACTGCCAATCCCGATGCTGGCACTCTCATCAACGGACTCTTGGCCGAGGTGACCTTTTTCAAGCACACGATGGACAAGCTCCGTATCAGACCACAATTTATTCAATTCAAGGAATACAAAAGTGCGCAGAGTTTCACACGGGACCGAATGAGCTCCCCGATTCGAGAAATGTACACCTCGATCCTCACCGATCTGGAGGGACGCTTTGTGTCCACTGTGGCTCTGGACCGACAAATCCAAGAGGCAACCATTCGGCAGACCATGCAGACTGGAGTGGCTCCCGTACAGAAAGCTCTGGAGCAGAATCTGATCGACACATTGGGTCACAGATCCGATGTTGAACAAAGGTTCATGGAAGGCAGTGAAGAGTCAGAGGAATATCGGGGAGTAGACGTCACCAACTACCTGGCCTCGGTGGAAGATGAGTACGGCTCCAGCTCGAGCCACCGAGTGGCGATTCTGGGAGGCGTCGGCATGATCACGTCAGGACGCAGCAGCGACTATTCGGAGATCATGGGTGGAACCACCATCGCTTCCCATCTGAGGAAGATTCGAAAAGATGAAACGATCGATGGAGTGATTTTTCGGGTTAACAGTCCGGGAGGTTCTGCAGTGGGATCGGACATGGTGTGGAAGGAAGTACAACTGCTCGAAGAGGCGGGCAAACCTGTAATTGTGTCCATGTCCGGGGTGGCTGGATCAGGCGGCTACTACATCTCTATGGGAGCTCGACACATCATCTCTCAGCCCTCGACCATTACCGGGTCCATCGGAGTCATCTTTGGGACATTCAATATGAAGGACTTCTACCAATGGCTGGGAATGACGGTCGATCAAGTCAAGCTTTCTCCTAACGCCGATATCCTCTCCCCCTTCCACTCGCTGACCCGCCAACAACGGGAGGAAGTGGAATCATGGATGGAAGCCATCTATGAAACATTTGTAGGAAAGGCAGCCCAAGGCCGTGGCCAGGAACAGGAAGAACTGGAACGCAAAGCCAGAGGCCGAATCTATACCGGCGCTCAGGCCAAGGAAATCGGTCTGGTAGACGAGCTGGGAGGCTTGCAAACAGCCATCGATCAAATGAAGAAAACCTTGGGAATTGCCCCAGAGGAAGAAATGGAACTGGTTCTCTACCCCGAACCCAAAACCTTTTGGGAGTCCGTGGCCAGCGGAGATCTCCTGCGAGGGACTCCGCCGACTCTAGCTGAGTGGCTCTCGAAGGAAATTCAATTCCTGGCCACGCCGGCACCCTGGCTTTTGATGCCCGAGCCGAATATTTATTGAGGCCTACGGCCGCTTAATCAATGTCGATTGACGATTGTCGAGTGTCGAGTGAAGAAGAATGTCGATTGACGAGTGTCGATTGTCGAGTCTGACAGCTGACAGGAAGATTCCTTTCTTAATCCGTGTGAATCCGTGTCTGGCCTACGGCCGCTGACAACTGACAACTGACAAGAAGAACCTTTCTTAATCCGTGTAAATCCGTGTCTCTAATCCGTGTCAATCCGTGTCTAGCATCACGTTGTCTATTAGACGGATTGAGCCGATCTTGACGGCTGTCGACAGCATCGCCCTTCCCTGGACGATTTTCAGTTCCTCGATGGTCCTGGCATCGGCCACACTGACATAGTCAACCTGTGTGACCAAAGGCTCTCCCGCAAGGATGTCCCTGGCATGCTGTTTGAGACGATCAGCATCCTTCACGCCGCTCTCCCACATCTCCTTGGCAGCAAACAAGGCCTGGCTGATGACCCGGGCCGCGCTCCGTTCCTTATCAGTTAGCAGAGCATTACGGCTGCTCAGTGCGAGACCATCCAAATCACGCACCGTAGACACGGTGACCAGTTCTGTTTCAAGATTTAAGTCCTCCACCATTCGTCGCACCACCAGACACTGCTGGCCGTCCTTTTGCCCCATATAGACCCGGTCAGGACGGCAGATGTTCAACAGCTTTAAAACGACTGTAGCTACGCCTAAAAAATGCTCCTCTCGAAACTGCCCTTCAAGAACCTGACCAATCCGGCCCACGTCAACACGAGTCTCGCATCCGCTTGGATACATCTCTTCGTCTGAGGGAACGAAAACCAAATCGGCTCCTTCTGCTTCCAGAACAGTCAGGTCTTGCTCCAAAGTGCGTGGATAGCTGGCAAAGTCATCGTGAGAACCGAACTGTCTGGAGTTGACAAAAATGGTGGCGGCAACCGTGGTATTCTCGCTGCGCGCTTGTCTCACCAGAGCCAGATGTCCCGCGTGCAGTGCACCCATCGTTGGTACCAAGCCGAGAGGTGACTGTGCCGTTTCAAGGGCTAGCCGCAACTCCGACACGGTTCTTGCAACTAACATGCTAGGAGAGAGTTTTTTCGATCTCCTGGATTACAGATTCATCCATGGAAACCGTTTCGTCCTCGGAGGGAAACACGCTTGAACGTGTATCTTCTATGAATTTTTCGAGGGCTGATCTGAAGACTTCAAAACCTTCCGCATAGCGACGTGTGTGTTTAGGTACGAAGTCGGTATAGAGCCCGAGAATGTCGTGAAACACCTGCACCTGTCCGTCACAGTGCGGGCCTGCACCAATTCCGATCGTGGGAATGTCAAGTTGTTTGGTAATCAACCGGCTCAGAGGCGCTGGAACCAGCTCCAGTACCACAGCAAATGCTCCTGCTCCCTGGAGTGCCTGGGCATCGCGTACAAGCTCCAGCGCTTCCTTTTTCCCCTGGCCTCGTGCCCGATATCCCCCAAAAACGTGGACTGACTGTGGCGTCAGCCCGATATGACCCATTACAGGTATCCCGGTTTCAACAATCCGCTTCACTGTGGCGGAGACCCTCTGCCCACCCTCCAACTTGACTGCCTGTGCTGCTCCTTCCTGAAGGGCACGACCAGCGTTGCGCAAGGCCTCGTCATCGGTGATTTGATAGCTCAGGAAAGGAAGATCCAGGATCACAAAAGCTTTGCTGGTGCCTTTTACCACGGCCCGGCTATGATGCAACATCTCTTCCATGGAGACAGGAATGGTGTTTTCGTAACCGAGAGTGACCATGCCTAAACTGTCTCCTACAAGCACCAGCGGCACACCGGCCGCGTCGGCGATTTGAGCACTGGTGTAATCATAGGCAGTCACCACAGGTATTTTTTCGCCTCTGCACTTCATGCCACGAATGTCCCGGACACTCACTCTGCCCATGTTTATATCCTCGGATTCCCATTTCTCGGCCAGCCTGACCCTGTCGGACGCGGCCTGTACTCCTGATAACCGGATAATCCAGAAGTTGTCAAGACAATCAGCTTGGACATCACTCCCCCATCACCTGTACAGCAATCTCCCGGTTTCGCTGACGATTGTCGAAGTCAACCACCACGATTTGCTGCCAGGTACCCAACCTCAGCCTGCCAGCCTCCAAAGGCACTACCAGAGAAGGCTTCAGAAGAGCAGCTCGCACGTGTGAAAACCCGTTCCCATCGTGCCAGGTCTGCTCATGGTGGTAATCACGAGTGGGAGGAGCCAGCTTGTTAAACAGTTCCTCGAGATCCTTCACACATCCCGGCTCGTACTCCACGGTAGTGATCCCGGCTGTGGATCCCACCACGAACAGGGTCACCGTACCTGTGCTGACACCACTCTCAACAATACGCTCCTGAACCAGATCGGTGATGTCCACGACGTGACAAAACCCCTCAGTGTTCAGACCAAGAGAGTAGTTCTTGATCATCATGAAGTAAACATTATACCCCGTGACTTTCGATCAGTTCTTGTTGGGATATTCTGGAATCCGAAACCGGAGAGACACACATCGGGTCCAACCGGTGTGCCCTTATGACAAGGGAGGGTTCTTAAACCTGTCAGCTGCTGAGCTTTCCTGGCCGACGCGGCTGACAGCTGGGACAAAAGTGGGTTCCTCTCTGACTGACTATGGCTTTCTGGATGAGGGTTTGGCATCGGCAGCAAGCCTCTCCCTGACGACCATACACCTT
>JAUXKG010000037.1 GCA_030624355.1 Acidobacteriota bacterium | reverse complement strand
GTCGATTCGAAGCGTTACTTCAGGCAATTTTGAGCAACAGAGGAAACCAATGACTAGCACACAGGGATCCGAAGAGAAAGTTGACTTTGTCAGCCAGGCGGAGCAGCAGCCGGTTGGTTTGATCCGGGAGTTTTGGGACTTCCTCCTCCACAACAAAAAGTGGTGGCTGGTTCCCATCATCCTGGTCCTGCTGCTCCTGGGAGCCTTGTTGATACTGGGCGGAACGACGGCTGCGCCTTTCATTTATACGCTGTTCTGAGTTCGGAGGATCGGAGCATCTTCTGGAACCCTCTCGGAGCGGGAGATCAAGCGTTCATTCGAGGAAGCGCAACACTGTCAGGACGGATGATTTTGCCGATGCAGTATTTGAGTCGCTTCAGCGATTCTGATTGTCTTTGTCCCGCCCAGGATTTACGATCAACGATGAACCGACCACCGCAGTGGTCAAGGAGATCAACCATGAAGAAGATTCTTGTCTTCGTCCAACTGCTGGGTTTTCTGGGGGCGCTCTCAATAGTCTCCCTTTGCTCCGAACTCTTGGCCTCACCTGCTGATGTGGAAATCAGGCATGAGTCGGTGCGGTTGACGCGGATCGGGCCGGAGCGCCGCTTCGGCGTCTCGCCCACCGGTATTCTTTACCGTCCGGCCGACAGGATGCCGCAGACTGTCGTCATCGTGATTCATCCTGAGAACGATCGCAGGAATGACTGGCACTGTACCGCTCTGGCTCAGGCGGGATACGCGGCCTTCTGCATGGCCACTCGCTATGTCAGAGAGAATGAACATTTGATCATGGAAGAGGTGGTGCTGGATCTGGCTGAGGCGGTTCGCTATCTCAAGGAAGATCGAGGCTTTCGCTATGTGGTTTTGCAGGGTCACAGCGGAGGGGGAAGCACCGTGGCTCTCTACCAGAACCAGGCTCAGAAAAGACCTCCCAACCGGCTCCAACACACCCCTGCCGGCGACCCGCCCAATTTGAATGACTACCATCTTCCTCAGGCTGACGGTCTTATTATCTCGGCCGCTCACCTGGGCCGCGGCTGGGCGGTGGCGCGCAAATTGGACCCTTCGGTGGTGGATGAGGATGATGCGCTGTCATTGGATCCCAGCCTGGACATGTTTGATCCCGAGAATGGATTCCGCGTTCCTCCGGAGGCCAGCCGCTACTCTGAGGAATTTGTCAAACGATTCAAGGCCGCCCAGGCGGCACGGATGCAGCGTCTCATTGCCAGGGCTCGCGAGATGGTGGCCGAGAGGAAGATGTATCAGAAGCTTCTGGCAGCCCCCGATTTCAACCAACGATCTCCCAGAGAGCAGTTGAAGATTCGCAGGGGAGCCATCGTGCAGCGTTACATGACGATCTATCGTGATTTCTCCAGCCTCTACTATGTGGATCCCAGCTTTGATCCCGATGACCGTCTTTTGGGAACTACTCGAGGAAATCGGCCCGATCTGTACAATTACTACGCCTACTTTCATCCCAGGAACATCAGTCCGGAAGCACTGTTGAGTGCTGAATCGACGGCTTCAAACGTCTACACACCCAATCTGCTTCCCGAGGTAACTGTCCCCTTGCTGGCGATTATCGGAAGTGCGGACCCCGGCAGCCTGGTGGGTGAGACGCGGACCCATTATGAAGCCGCCGGCAGCAAGGACAAGGAATTCGTGGTGATCGAAGGTGCCGACCACGGTTATCTTCCGGCCGGGCCCAAGGCAGGTAAAGGAGATCAGCGAGAGCGAACGGCTCAGGCTCTGTCTGACTGGCTGAGCAAGCGCTTTCCCCGTTGACGGTGGTGTGTTTTCTCAGGACTTGTCGGATACGATCTAGAGCTCTTTCGCGCCCGATCGCTCGGACAGGCTCCTAACGATCGGCCACTATCTGCAGGAAGACCGGGTCGCTGTGGACCGACTCGAATTCATGGTTGAGGAGAAGTTGTCGGGCGTTGGCCGGATTGAGCTCGACTGCCTGGCGGATCGCTTTGAGGGCCTGCTCTTTCTGGTTTAGCCATAGATGCATTCTGGCCAGAAAGATCCAGGCGTTGTCGTTGTCCGGAGACTTGTCTCGTGCCGCCAGAGCTCTCTCCAGTGCTTCCGGCGGGCGCCCTTGGTCCAGGCTAAAGCGGCCCTGGCGGATCATCTCATCGGATCGTTGCAGATTCAGAAGCCGCCTGAGTTCCTTCAGCGGCGTTCGGCTGTCGTCCACCCGCAGATCCACGGCTCGATCGTCGAAATCGTCGGTCGTAGCAATGGGCTTGACCACCAGCAGGGCAGCCGACTGCATTCCCCGTGCGTCCCCTCCGGCAGCCTGAGCGGCATCCAGGGCATCCACCAGGCGCTCCGCCAGCGGGCCGCTAGAGGATTCAAAAGAGCGGGCCAGGGCTTCCAGCACTTCTGGACCGACCAGGATGTTTCCCTGGGCGCAGTAATCTGCCCCGCACTTATGTCCTTTCCAGTCTCTGGCACCTTTACCGGTCCAGGCGGCCGAGCGTCCTTGGATGTCCAGAATGGAAACCTGTTGGCGATCGCGAGTTTGGTCACTCCTGAGCATGGCCTCTAAGGCTTTTTCCGGGCTCAAGCCTCGCGAGAGCAATTGCAGGCCCAAGACTCCGTACAGAGGATTGGCAGCCGCCTGGTGAGCGATGATCGCCAAACCTCCTCTGGCCGTCATGGCTCTGTTTCCACCCGCGAAGGCCTTGGATTGAACGGCCTCTCCCAGCTGACCGGTTTGTGGGTCCCGGGCGATGATGGAATAAGTGCCCAGATAGTTGGAGTCAAGCTGCTGGGATGAAGCCACCGGGGAACTGACCAGCAAGACCAGCAGGATGCCCAACCCGATTTCTGCGCTTGAGCTTTTTGTCAGAATCATTTTTATTGACCTGCTACTGGGAGAGCCCAGCGTAGGAAACCGTGAAAAGCAATCCGTGTTTGATGCCTGACCACAGCCAGGTGATGTCGGCGCTCTCGGTCACATCGTGCCCGGCGCTCTTCAATCGGACCTCGGACTGCAGAGTGGAACGGCTGGTGCGTACTTCGAAGCGGCCCCCTTCACCATAGTCGACCACGTTGCCGCGAAGTGTCATGGCCGGCATGCCACCCATGTAGGAGCGCCGGCAGTCACCACAGCCTCGGGTGGCATCGATGATGGATCGGGTGCCGTAGAGCACCTGGCCGGCGGCCGCCGCCATTAGAGCCGGTTTGTTCTCCAGCTTACTCCACCCTTGTATGCCGGGAGTGCCTAACTTCATGGTGATCTCGTACTGGTAGGTGAACCCCGGTCCCATCTCGCGGGTGACTTCTTCCGCAATCCGCTGAACATCCCGGTGTGCTTTCCACAAACGTTCCTCGCTGGGCGACCGCAGGTCCAGGCGGACCGAGGCCTGGCTTGAGGTGCCGTTGGGGATGACATTTCCCTCCACCATGGGCATGTTCAGGTAGAGCAGATCGGAGGTGAGTTCGCCCTTTCCGGTCTCGTACTCAGCCACCTGTGTGGAGCGGGGGTCTCGAAGCTCCCGGTTGATTCGCGAAATTATGGGCCCCAGAGCGTCCACCGCATCGGTTCTCCAGCGACTGAAGTCCAACGGCACGAACACCCTCAGTTCGGTAAAGTGGATATAAGGGCTGCTCCCGGTGGTGACCCCTTCGCCGCCGCCGCCATGAAATTGGACCAGAATGTCCCCTTGTCTCCAGTCAAGGTTGTGAGGATAGTTGGCTCGAATAAAATGTTCCACGCCGGAACTGCCCGTTTCTTCACCGGAGAAGGCCACGAACCAGATATCGCCTTTGGTCTTGATCTTGCCGGCGTTCAGGGCCCGCAGCACCGTCAACATCTGGGTGCCTCCCATCAGGTCGTCCCGGGCAGCCGGGCACCACATCCTCCCGTCCGCTATGAAGGCCTCGATGGGTTGGTCAGCCGGCCAAAGTGACACATTGTCGTGGTGGATGTTCAGAACCACGGTGGGGCCGTCGCCGGTACCCGGACGAATGCCGATCACGTTCTGTACGTCATCGATGTGCACGTTCTCCAGGCCGTAGATGCGAAACAATTTGTAGAGCAGCCGCGAGCGATAGGATTCGTCACCAAAGCCCCGTTTGGACATTCGAGACTGGGGCGCCGATGGGGCGTAGGCGTTGCACAGGCTCATCCACTCCTGGATGGTTTCTTCATCCGATCGATCAACGTAGTCAAACGCCTTCTCGATCTGAGGCGCCGCAAAAACCTGGCGCTCAATGGCCGCTTCGCTGCTGACATCCGGTTCGGCCACTTGACCAGCCGCCGCGCCAGCAGCGACGACCCCAAAAAGTAGAGTAAAGATCAGAGTGGTTCGCAACCTCGTGAGTGATGCATCTGACAAAGGAGCTGCAGGAAATGTGACTAGGGTAGACTTCATCTCTTCCTTACCTCCAAACTTCCTAATGACTCGAGGCTCAGGGATTGGTTACTGATTTTCTACACTCCTCCAACAGGTGGCTCACACTCTCTTCGAAGGTATATTTGGGCTTCCAGTCGGTTGTCTTCTGGAATTTACTGGTGTCGGGAATCTGCAAGGTGACATCGGTGGGTCGGAGTAGCTCCTCAGAGAGTCGACAGGGAATCTCACACTTGGCCAGCCCTTTCAAAACTTCTAAGAACTCCCCTACTTTGATGACGGTGCTGCCTCCCATGTTGTAGACTTCACCAAGTTCACACTCAGTCATAGCGACCCAGTAGGCTTCCACGGCATCCCGGACGTCGATCAGGGTTCGCACCGAGTCCAGGTTGCCATGAAGGAGTTCACTCTGTAATCCCACTTCGATTCTGGCAACCTGAGTGGCGAAAGAGGTCGCAAAAAGATCACGGCGCCTTGGATTCAGGTAAGCAAACATCCGGGTTCGTATGACCTTTAAACCATAGCTGCCATAATAGATGCCTCCCAACAAATCTTGAGTCACCTTTGAAACCGCATAAGGGCTGGCCGGATTGATCGGACAATCTTCTTTTATGGGAACGTTCTTCTGGTCCACTTGGCCGTAGACTTCGGACGTGCTGCACACCTGGATGATCGGATCGATTTCCTGGGTGAGGCGCACACCCTCCAAGAGATTGGCGGTCCCGACAATATTGTTGTTCAGAACCGCCAGAGGTGTGATGAAGGAGGCCCTGACGTTGGCGTGGGATGCCAGGTGAAAGATGGCATCGGGTCTGACGCTACGAAGAGTGTTGAGTACGGAGCTCAGATCGGTCAGATCACACTCGTGAAGGCTAATCCTGTCTCCAACATGAACCAGGTGAGTATCGACCGAAGTGCTATGCCATCTGGAAATACCGTGGACTCGCACATCCGGATGATTCTGGATTATGTGTTCGGCCAAGTAGCTGCCGCCCGATCCCAGAACTCCTGTAATGAGGACCTTCTCGAATTTTCTAGTCACGCCGTTTTTGTTCCTTTCTCGACGCCAGATCCTTCAACTTTTTGCCCGGCCCGGTTCGCTTATCGTACCATTACTGCTCGGCTGTGCCGACAATATGATTTTAGAATCGCTCTCGTACAGACACCAGCTGCCAAGCGTCACTCCAGGGCGACAATCGAGAGGGTCGTCCTTCTTCCTGTCGAACTGAGCCAGATCGCAAGATGCTATCATGGTGTCGCCTATGAATGAGGTATCTGACTGTGAGGTAAAACTTTGAAGATTCTTTACCAGCTGGCAGAAGACACCATTGATGAGGAGGACATTGATCATCTGATCGGTTGGCTCAAGACACGCCCGCGTTTGACCCAGGGAATTCTGACAGAACAATTCGAAGATAAATGGAGCCGTTGGCTAGGGAGAGAACACTCCCTGTTTTGCAATTCCGGCTCGTCGGCAAATCTGCTCATGTTCTACACCCTGAAAATCTCTGGGCGGTTGGAGAATATGAAAGTAGTTGTTCCCAGTGTGGGCTGGTCAACTACTGTGGCGCCGGCTATTCAGTTTGGCTTTGAACCTCTTTTGTGTGAAGCCGACCCGGACACCTTTGCCCTCGACTCGAATCATTTGGCAGAGCTCCTCGAGTTGCACAATCCGTCGACTGTGATGCTGGTTCATGTCCTGGGCGTCCCTGCTGAGATGCAGGAGATTCTGGATTTGAAGGAAAAGTACGGGTTTTTCCTGTTAGAGGATGCCTGTGCTGCCACTGGAGCGGAGTATGGTGGAAGATATGTAGGATGTTTTGGAGATATGTCCAGTTTCTCTTTCTATTTTGGACACCAGATGTCCACGATTGAAGGAGGGATGGTTTCTACCGACGATGACGATTTAAACGATCTGCTATTAATGCTCAGAAGCCATGGCTGGAGCAAAGATCTTGGTGAGGAGACTCGAAATCGACTGGTCGAAGAGCATGGGATAGACGACTTTCATTCACCCTTTGTTTTCTACCTGCCGGGTTTCAATTTGCGTTCCACTGACTTGAACGCCTATTTGGGTCTGCGACAGATCGACAAGCTGGACTGGATCATGAGTCGACGCCAGGAGAACCACTCTCGCTATCTGAGCAGCCTGCAGGATTCTCTCTGTTTTCAGAATGCCCCAGAAGGTTCTCGTGCTTGCAGCATACACTGTGGAGCCCTGGCCGGGGATCCCAAGATCAGGCGATCCATCGTCAGCGCGCTGGTGGACAACGGGATCGAGACCAGGATTTTCTCCGCTGGAAATTTAGGGTTGCACCCTTTTTGGTACGAAAGGTACGAGAAGGTCAGTTTTCCTGTTGCCGATCGGATTCACCATAACGGTTTCTTTTTACCCAATCATCCATCTTTGACTCTGGATTCTGTAGATTTCATCTGCTCGGTGGTCAAGAAGGCGCTTTAAGAGAGAGTGTTCGCTGTGTCAAATGCTTTACGTCACATTCTAATCACGGGCGGCTCAGGATACATTGGATCCATTCTGACGCGAACCCTGCTTTCAGAAGGCTTCAAGGTCACAGTACTGGACAACTTCATGTACAACCAAACCTCCCTTCTGAACTGTTTGGAGTTTGAGACCTTTGAGGTGGTTCGCGGTGACTGTCGAGATGAGCAGTTGGTGAGTGAACTGATTAAGGATGCCGATGTGGTCATTCCGCTGGCTGCACTGGTGGGAGCCCCTCTTTGCGACGAAGATCCGCTGGCCGCCAGAACGATCAATGTGGAGGCTGTGAGGAGTATTTGCCGGCTTCTTTCTCCCGCCCAGCAGCTGCTATTTCCGGTAACCAACAGTGGCTACGGCATTGGTGAGAAGGGGGTTTTCTGCACGGAGGACAGTCCTCTTCGTCCCATCAGTCTGTACGGACAAACCAAGGTGGAGGCAGAAAAAGTTGTACTGGAACGGGAAAATTCTATCTCATTTCGTCTGGCCACAGCTTTTGGTATCTCACCTCGAATGCGGCTGGATTTGCTGGTAAACGACTTTGTCTGGCGAGCCGTCACAGATCGGTCAGTCACTATTTTCGAAGGTCACTTCAAGAGAAACTACATCCATGTGCGGGATGTTGCAGGTGTTTTTCTTCACGGCATTCAGAATATGGAATCTATGAGGGGAAAGCCCTACAACGTCGGGTTGGAGGATACCAACATATCCAAGCTGGAACTGTGCACTGAGATTCAAAAACTGGTTCCTTCCTTTGTTTTTCTGGAGGCCCCCATCGGAGAAGATCCGGACAAGAGAGACTACATTGTCTCCAACCAGAGAATTCTTCAAACCGGATTTAACCCCCAGTGGAGTTTACAGGAGGGTATCCAGGAATTAGTAAAGGGGTACCGCATCTTGAGGAACAATCTTTATTCCAATGTTTAGGCCCGGATGATGAATAAGTTGTCTACTGCAGCACTTCGTCACGACAACCTATGCATAATCCGGGCTAGGGGACAAGAGTGGAAGAGATAGCAGGATTGGAAAGCGTGAGCGCGCTGGTGTTGGCCGGGGGTGAGGGTAAACGCCTCCAATCTGTTGTGGGACAACGAGCCAAGGTGCTGGCCCAGGTGGGAGGAAAGCCCTTTCTTTCCCACCTTCTTTCCCGTCTGCGCCTCCAGGGAATTCGACGGGTCATCCTGGCCCTGGGGTGTTTTCACCAGGACGTTCTGGACTACCTGGAGAGCCAGTCTCTTGAGGGCCTTGAGATTGTTCCGGTGATCGAAGATGGGCCACTTGGGACAGCTGGTGCAATTCGACATGCCAATTCCGCATTGACTTGTGATCCAGTCATTGTTCTGAACGGTGACACCTACGCTGAGGTTTCCCTAGAGACACTTCTCGACTTCCATCGAGAACGTTTTGCCGCAGTCACTCTCGTCGCGGCATACAAGAAAGCCGCTCAGCGGTATGGCAGTATCGAGATAGGTGAAGATGGGCGTGTGCTGGGTTTCATCGAAAAGGGCAAAGGCGAATCGGGCTATGTGAATGCCGGCGTCTATGTTGTTTCCCGCCAGGTTATACAAAGGATTCCTGCCGATCGAGCAGTATCCTGGGAGAGAGAGGTCCTGCCCACCTTGGTCGGGGAGGGACTGTTTGCCTGTTGCGGCTCCTTTCGCTTTATTGACATCGGTACTCCGGCCTCCTATCGGCGGGCGGCTCAGTTTTTGGAGAGGCAATGATCATCAGTCGAACCCCTTTCAGAATGTCTTTTTTTGGTGGCGGGACCGACTATCCGGCCTGGTACCGTGATGAGGAGGGGATGGTACTCTCCACCACCATCGACAAGTACTGTTATCTCACCTGCAGAAAGCTTCCTCCGTTTTTCGATTACACGATGCGAATTGTCTACACCAAGACTGAGTTGGTGGCGGACGTCGAAGAGATCCAGCATCCGGCTGTTCGAGAAACCTTGCGCTACCTGAATCTGAACGGAGGTCTTGAGATTCATCATGCCAGCGATCTTCCAGCCCGAACCGGCCTGGGGGCCTCATCCTCCTTTATCGTTGGTCTGCTCCACACGCTTCGCGTGTTTGAGGGCAGAGCCTCAGACAAAATGGATCTGGCCAAATCGGCCATACATGTCGAGAGAGACTGTATAAAGGAGGCGGTCGGGTCACAGGACCAGGTGGCCGCCTCAGTGGGTGGACTCAACCGCATTACCTTCTCAGGCGATGATGAAATCGAGGTCACGCCGATTCTTCTGGAACCGGAACGAATAGCCGCCCTGGAAAGTCACCTCATGCTCTACTTTACGGGGATATTCCGGGAAGCCCCCGTGCTGGCGGCTCGGCAGATCAAGGAGATGGATCATCACAGGTCCGACCTCCGGGAATTGAGGGGGATGGTCGACGAAGCGATTTGCTTGCTGGATGGGAGCCGCAGTTTGGACCGATTTGGAGAGCTCCTCCATGAAGGCTGGCGGATCAAACAGACCCTGGCCGAAGGAATTACCAACCCAACGATCGAGGAAATCTACAGCGCAGCAAAAGAAGCGGGAGCTGTGGGAGGCAAGGTCCTCGGTGCCGGAGGGGGAGGCTTTATCTTGTTCTTCGTCCGTCCTGAAGATCAACATCGCGTTCGAGAGCGCCTCTCCAAACTGGTCAAGGTTCCTTTTCGATTCGAATATGGTGGCTCACACATCGTTCACAACGACTACTTCTAGTGACGGCCATCGATTACAACAGACATCGTTTGTGGCTGGACTCCCTTGGGTTGGTCGCCGTGATTGTGATGGCCTCCGGCTTCCTCGCTCGAAGCGCCCTGGATATCTTCGACTTTTTCGATATGGCTGCTTTTATGGACGCCGGATATCGTGTCTATTCGGGCCAGGAGCTTTATCTGGACTTCTTCTACCTAGCCGGACCGGTCCACCCATACATGCATGCCTTCTTTTTTTATCTGTTCGGATTTAACAAGACAGCGATTTTGGTCCATCTTGTTGTGGTCAATGCGATCGTGGTGGCGGCCACATTCTTGCTGGCCCGGCGCCACCTTCCGCTCCTGGATTCTCTTTTTATGGCTCTTCTTTCGGCTATTTGCTTCTACGGGCCGACTGCTCATCCCTGGTATGACGAAAACGCTTGGATGTGGCTGATTGTGGGGATTCTGGTGGTTGAAATCGGTGGTGCTTTAGAAGGAACCCGAGCGTTTTTTCTGTCGGCTTTCCTATGCGGCCTCTTGGTTAGCCTTTCCTTTCTGACCAAATCCAACATTGGACTCTTGGGAGGTGCCGTCTTTTTTGTCTACTTCTTGGTTCAACAGCGACCTGCTCGGTTGATTGCCATTTATTGTGCAGGGGGTCTGGTTGGACTGGCTTGCATTATCGGGTTGCTGGAGTCTCCGTCGGACTTCATTTCTCAAAACTTCGCTTTCGATTGGAAAACCAGGCTCGGCAATGTCGACCGGTTCCGGTTCGTATTGACCTATCTGCCCTATACTCAGTTTCTAGTTGCGATGTCCGTCATGGCCTTCTTGGGAGGAAAGGCCTATATCAAGCAAAACCTGAGTCAACTTGTCCTTCTGGCGGGACTGCTGGTGGCATCGATCTTCGGGGCGTTTTCAGGATCCAGGCTTCCTGAGTCAAGTATCTCTCTTCTGGGCATCCAGATGACCTACCTTTTCATATTGGCCCGGAACCTTCCCAGCAGTGTGAGTTTTCCGGCAGAGGTCCGAATCTACAAAACCTGCCGAGTCGTTCTAGTCGTTCTAGCCCTCTACTCGACGTTCCACTCAGTCCAGATTGCAAGCGTCCGCTATACCTGGAGATGGAAAGCCTCCAATTCGGTCAACGACTATGTCCTGCAGACGGAGTCTTTGAAGGGATGGAGATGTAACAGACAAATCGGTGAGGGTGTGGATCGGGCTGTAGAGTACATTAATCACAATGTGCCCGAGCAGGATAGCTTGTTTGCTTTCCCGGATGTCAATGTTGTGTACGGTTTGACGGGACGAGAAAGTTTTCGCAAGGCCCCCTTCATCTTCACCCTGGGAGAAATCCCTCCACCGGGAAGGCATTACGATGAATTTCGAGAGCATTTCTTGAGTTTTCCGCCACAATGGATACTGCTCCATGATCAGACTGAGGTCGATTTCTACGACACACGTAGGCTACTGCAGTGGCTGAGACTCGATGGCTTCATTTCACGGAGTTATGAAGGGGTCTGGTCTTGGGAGGATTTTGTCCTACTCCACCACAGGGGGAATGAGTAGGTGCAGTGGGTGCCGGGAGGCTGTACCGCCCGCCAAATGGGAACCCGGCAAAGTGCTCTCAGTGAAGATTTATCTCAGTTCAGCTTCGCGGCACCTGCAGGTGGGGCATAGGTGTGGTACGAAACAGCTTCAGGCAGGGTTTGGCCAGCCATCGGGCCCAAGTCGTTGCTTTGCTGACCCGAGCGCTGTCGGTAGCGATGCCGGTGTTGGCGTACATCTGTCGATAGAGTTTTGAGATCAACACAAAGCCTAGTCGGGCGCGTAGGTTAGGCGTGCAGCTGGATCGTTTCCAGATCGACGGCAGGCTGTAGAAACGGTCCCAAACGTCCTGGGTGCGCTTGCGGATTCTTTCGGCGGACATCACGGGATGCTCCGTGTACAGCTTCGGTCGAAGGTGTCCCGGAATCAGCCAGTATCGGGACAAGGGGATGCCCTCGATCTGGCGTGGGTTATTTTCCATGCTCTTTTCCCAGCGCTGAAAGTCCACGGTGCCGGGAAATGGAGTCAACATCACGAACTGGGCGAAGGTCAGATCGGCCTCCTGCGCCAGAGAGGCCGTTGTGTCGAAGGTGTCTTCCTTGTCGGTGGGCAGCCCAAAGATGAATGAGCCCAGCACGTGAACGCCGTGTTTTCGAAAGGTTTTGAGCTGCTGCACCAAGCTCTTGCCCGAGGAGTTGAACTCCTTGAAGACGGCCTTGAGTCCTTCCGGTGTAACCGATTCAACTCCCACCAGTGCT
>JAUXKG010000243.1 GCA_030624355.1 Acidobacteriota bacterium | reverse complement strand
GCCAATCCACGTTGGACCAGCCACTGTGGACCCGGTGACGTGTCTTGGGCGTCAGACAATAGAATTGGAAGCCTTTCTCCCACAGAAAATTTGTGGTCCTCTTCACCTGGGACCAGGGCATCTTGACGTTCCGGATGGTGCGCAGGTCCCAGTGTTGCTCCGAGCGTGACACCCCGTAGTCTTCAGGGCGGACATAGGGGTTACTGCTGACAATCACGTTGGGCAGGTAGGGAGTGGCTTCCGGTCCCTCGCGGTGAACGATGAAGTTTTCCCCATACTCGATGGCTTCCGGAACATCCGAGTAGGCGTGAAGACGCCCGGTGTCGGTGTAGAAGGGTTCATTGCTGTGAGTCTGCTCATAGAAAGGGATGCGGGGATAGGTCCGGAAATGCAACAGTGCTCCGCCCGGTGGGCCGTACCGGCCGGCCATGATATCCTCCAGCTTGAAGCCTGCCGTTGTCGTACAGGTGTCCAGTAACCTCTGCAGATAGATGCTTCGCTTTCCCTCCAGTTCGAATTTGAAATAGTCCTCGAAGCGCTTGTCTCCTGTGAGCTCAGACAAGGCCTTGGCAATGCCCGCCAGGATGGTGAGATCGTCTTTGCTGTTAAAGACGGGAGGAATGCCCCCTTTCCAAATCTGCAGGAAGGGATTTGAGCAGCTGGCCGTGACTTCCAGATCGTCGAACTCCATCCAGGAGTTGGCCGGCAGGGCCAGATCGGAATACTCAATAGAGGCGGTCATCTGGATGTCCATGGAGACGATCATCTCAATGTTGGGATTGACATTCTTGATGACTCCGTAGGCCCACTTGGCGTTGTTAATCAGATTCACATTGTTGAAAATAATGGCCTTGGTGGGCGTGGGCATGTGAGTGTCGCCGGTGAAGTTTCTGCGTCCGAATTTCGGGGTGTCGACGATCAAGGCCCGATCGCCGTGATTCAAGTAGGCCGGCTCCTCGCCTTTGCAAGGAGGTCCCAGGCGAACATCCTTCCCACTGGCCTCGGGGTCCAGTTGAGGATTAAAGGGGTCTTCAGCCACCCAGCCTTTGAATCCGGGCCCGCTCCAGGCAGATCCTTGAAATATGGCAGCCTTGTAGTTTCCGGCCCAGGTGTGGGATCCGGCACCGGCTTGCCCGATATTTCCGGTCAGCATCAGCGGTAAATAGGCAGCGCGATTCATCTCGGTAGCATGGAACCAGTGATTGATTCCCTCTCCCTGGTGAATGGCCACCGGCTTGATGTTGGCGATGTCATCGGCCAGCTGTTCCACCAGCCGCCGGGGAGCATGGGTGATCTCACACACGGTATTCAGATCGTAGTCCTTCAGGTGGGTCTGGTAGAGACTCCACAGCGTGGCCACTCGCACCGTGCCGCCTGTGGCGAGACGCACATTCCACTTTCCATCCAGAGCCGCGTTGTAGGGAAACTCTCCTCCGATTTGATCCCGATTGACGGCACGCGGGGTATCGGCCTCGGCATCCCAGATGACAAAGTCTCCATTTTTCTGGTGCTGCTCGGGCGTCAAACCTTGAATCGTCATGGAGGGACCCTGATCCGACAGCGCACTCTGATAGTTGTCAAAGATCTCATGGGCGCGCAGGCGACGCAGGTTGTCGGTTCGCACCAACAGCGGAAAGTCAGTGAACTTCTTGACGAAATCTTCGTCATACTTCTTCCCATCGATGAGCAATTTGGTGATGCCCAGCCAGAGAGCTGCGTCGCTGGCCGGTCGGATGGGAATCCAATAGTCAGCCTTGGTGGAAGGGGGGCCGTATTCGGGTGCGATCACCACGATCTTTCCCCCTCGTTCCATGCACTCGATGAACCAATGCGAATCGGGCAACTTGTTCTCGACCAGGTTCTTCCCGTCCATGATGATCAACTTGGAGAAGCGCAGGTCATTGAAATCACAGTCGGAAGTTTGCAGGCCGTGCACCCAGGGGTGACCAGGTGCCTGGTCACCGTGCCAGGTGTAGTTGGCCCAGTTTCGACCACCCAGAGCCTGCTCAGGATTGACGCCCCGAACGATACTGTCGAGCAGAGCCATGGTGTTGTTGAGCCGGTACATCCCGTATTTTCCCAGCACGCCCAGCAGGCCCATGCCTCCGCGCATCTTGATGCAGCGAGTTCCGGCGCCACCGGTGGCTTCCACCATCTCGGGCTGATAGCCCTGGGCCAGAAGCCTTTTCTTTCCGGCTTCTCCGCTGTAGCGCTCGGCGATGGAGTGCAAAGTTTTGGCAATACTGTGAAAGGCGTCCTCCCAGGTGATCTGAATGAATTCATCCTGACCGCGAGCGTCGAAAAGATATCTGGATTTGAGTTCCGGAGTCAGCTCCGGACAACCTGCCTCCACCCAGGCCTTCCAACCCTTGCGCACAATCGGATGCCGCAAGCGGTAAGGGCCGTACAAGACCCGCTGGAAGGTATAACCTTTGGCGCACTGGCGAGGATTCCAGTTGACTGTGGCATGGTTCCCATAAAGATCGGCGTAGTTCTGGTAGTCATAGGTTGAGCCGCTGCGGGTCACGATGCCATTGCGTACATAGGCGCGCACTCGGCAGGCATGGGTGTCATTGGGTGAGCAGACCCAGTCGAAGGTTCGGTCGTAACGATATTGATCATGATAGATCTTCTCCCAGTCCCGGGAGACCGAACGGGAGAGAGGGTTGTCCTCCCCCTCGATGGGTTCCAAAAGTCTGCAGGAGATTCCTCCCGTCAGAACGCCTGAACCTGCACTGACCCCCACCCAGCGTAGAAAGTCACGTCGATTGATGTTGGAAGGCTTGGCTTGGTCCGTCATGCTTTCTCGCTCCTTGCCGATTTCGTTCTCCACTCTTTCAGGGAGAAACAAATAATTCTTGCCAAATCGTGATCGATTTTTTCCCATCCCGGTCCCCGGCGCTCCCATTCCACACCGCGAAGCTCACCAGTGCCGTTTCGCCTGTTTGAAGCGAAACTCGTTTGTCCCCTTCACCTGAGAGCGAGCGTGTGAACACCACTCGATAAGAACCCACCGAGTATGCTCCGGTGGCTTCAACCTGCTGGTCCACCAGTGGTCGCGCCTTCAAAGTTCCGAATCCCTCTGCCGTCAAATCCTCGGCCGCACTCTTGCGAGTGGGATCGGAGACGATGTTTCGCGCCCCCCAGCCGGTGACAAAGGTGGGATCTGAATCCAGTGTCAAGGCGTGGCGTGTGGGCTGCTCCAAAGGGGAACGGAGCAGGTTGGGGTAGGAATCGATGCCGATATTGGGATAGATTCTGTCCAGATCCTGAAAGGCTGGCTCCAGATCGGCCTGCCGTTCCGATTTCCACATCCAGATGTTCACCGTCGAGCCTGTTTCTCCCATGCCGAAAAAGGGTGGATCCGGATCGCCTGAGAACTGGATGGCGGCAGCATCGCGAAAATCCTGGGGACGAAGTGCCGTATGGTCGTCCGTGGCATCCGGCCAGGTCAATTGGATGGCGATCTTCTGGCCGTCGTGCAGCGCCTGGACAGCGATCTCCTCAGGACGATCATCCCGCCACCAGAGAGGCATCAAATGAAGGTTCACCGCGGGCGTCTGTTGCCAGACGTTGGCATCGGGATGATCGGGAAGTTCATCCACTCGGGTGGCCACAACGCGAAAACGTTTCATCTCCATGTGGGCGCGTTGTTCGGGGCTGGACATTTGCCTGACGTAGTGCACCAGGTGCCAGATATCATCTCCATAGAGGGAGGGGTGAGAGGGCATGGGAGATCCGGGCAAACCACCCGCAATCCTGTAGTACACCTGCCCCGGCTCGGGAAAACCTTTATAGATTCCTGCTGTCAGGTCGCGGGGTCGAGTGGGGAAGCCCTCGGAGTCTTCCTGTTCTTCCTGGCCATCTCCTTTGCCGGTGGCACCATGACAGCCGGCACACACCTCCAAGAATAGATCGTGAGCGCGAGCCTGGGCTTCCGGAGTATGAGGGGGTTCAGGTGGCACGATGATGTGGCCAGTAGGATTGTCCGATTCAGCTTTGGGCTGGAGATCCGGTCCTATTTCAAAAGGAAATCGGGAAAACGACTTGATGTAATGAACCAAGCCCCAGCGGGTTTCTTCCGGCAGGTGGGCCCAGGAGGGCATGGCCGAACCGGGCATGCCCCGGGAGATGGTCTGAAAAAGATCCGGTTCAGTGGGGAAGGAATCCCAGGTGGAGATCAGCCGATAACGAGCGTCCACGAAGTTTCGTGGCTTTGGATAGAGCAGATAGGCGGCCTCGCCCTGACCATCACCTTTTTTCCCATGACAGGCTGCACATTTTTTTTCGTAAGTGAGCTTCCCCAGTTCCAAGAGTGCTGGGGAGGATTCCATTTGAGTAGTGGGAACCAGCGATCCAGTGCCTTGCCCTGCCGGCGGAGACTGGGAGCATGCCGTGATGAAAAAGATCAGAAGGGCAAGGCCCACCGCTAGTTTTGTCTCTTGTCTTGAACATGCAACCATCTTCTTCCTGCCTCCCTTGTCCTTGGCGCAAGATCTGAGAATGGGTTAAAGACTCCTTAAGTTGCTCAACTGTGTCCCCGTGGCGCTCAGACTCTGTTTTCTCTGCACCAGATCGAGCTTGGAACTCATTTCTTTGCTCAGCTCTTGAATGCTTCTATCTTTCAACATCTCAAGAATGATTTGTTTGGCTTGCTTCCATTGGGAATTGACGGGACAGGGGTTCTCATCGCCGCATCCGGGAAACCCCAAAATACAGTCATCGAGAAAGGTAGTGCCATCGATGACCTCAATGATGTCGTAAGGGGCAACTTCCTTTGGCGTCCTGACCAGAAGAAACCCACCGTTCTTGCCCTTTCTTGAGACGACTAGGTTGCTGCGCGAGAGCAGTTGGAGAATCTTGCCTAGAAAATGTGGCGGAATGT
>JAUXKG010000337.1 GCA_030624355.1 Acidobacteriota bacterium | reverse complement strand
TGGATATCCAATTCGTTGTTCAGTATCTTCAGATTCAACATGGCGTGAAAGGAACAAACACTCTGCAGGCTTGCCATCAATTGGTTGCTGAAGGCTATCTGGATGAAGTAGCTGGTGAGACCCTAAGCCAGGGTCAGAAGTTTCTTTTTTCACTGGAGACAATTCAACGCCTTCTTCAAGAGGGGCCGTCGAATACACTTTCAAAGGAGCCTTCCGCCAACAACCAGTTGGCTCGCTTTCTGGATGTTGAATCTGGGGAAGCGTTGCTGGAACGGTATTTGTCACAGAGAGAACAGATCCGCACCATCTATCGCCAGTTTTTTCCTAACTGACAACTGACGATTAGAGATTCTCGCATCTGGGGTGGACACCTCTGTTGATTGTCAGCTGTCAGTTGCTCAGGTCACATCCTTTTCACCGGTGCGAATGTTGTATCCCTCCTCGACCGGTAAGACGAATACCCTGCCATCTCCAATCTCACCCGTTCGTGCGGTTTCGATGATGGTCCGAAGCGTCTCCTCTACCAGGTCGTCGGGAATGACAATCTCGAGTTTCATCTTGGGCAACAGGCTGACGTTGTATTCCTTGCCTCGATAGATAGCGGTGTGCCCTTTTTGGCGTCCATGGCCGCGAACTTCCGATAGGGTCATACCCGAGATGTTGAACTGACTCAAAGCATCTTTAATTTCCTCGGCTTTGCTGGGCCGAACAATTGCCATAATTAACTTCATGATCCTAACCTATTGATTGAAGAATTTCAGTTGAGAGTTGCTCCCGGAGCGCAGCAGAAAGTTTATCCTCTTTGTGAGCAAGATAGAAGACATCTACGGCCTTGTCTCCTTCCGTCGAGATTAGAAGCAGTTCAATGCTGCAATCCAGAGCTGCAATTTCACGACCGATTCGATAGAGAAGTCCGATCGAGTCAGGTGCGACAATCTCCATAATAGAGTACTTCTCCGACTGATCGTCTGCAAAGTAAATTGTAGGTTCGAAGCGGGCTGACGAGGAACGGAAAATGGGACTCTGCTCCTTGCCTTTTAGAAGCTCTCTGATAGAAATATTCCCTTCAATAGCGCCGATCAGGAAAGACTTAAGTTCTTGCTTTTGCTCCGGATTCAAGCGAAAAGTGCCACCAGTATTCGAAAATTGAAAGAGGTTAAGAACGGTATTTCGGTGATTGGCAAACCCGAATCCTCGCAGGATATTCATGTCAAAGTATGAGAGAACTCCTACGATCTTGGCAAAGAGGTGGCGACGCTCGGGTGTCACGACACACAACTCATAGTGCGTTTTACGCGATGACAGACGGATTTGAATCGGCGATCGCTGGCTCAGTTGACTGGCCAGTTGATAGTGCTGATAGACTTCGCTAGCAGATGTGGAAGTCAGGTAACGCAGTGGGAACCCCTCCAGGAACTCTTCAAATCCGTCTTTTTCCAGATCATCGGGAAGCCCGGCCAACAATTTTTCCCCGATATCATCTTCCCGAATCCGCTCCTCCCCGAAACCGAGCGTGAGTTTTTCATACGCTGATACATACAACTGCCAAAGGAGATCTTTTTTCCACTCGTTGAGCGTACCGGGAGCGACCGCTTTGATGTCGGCAAAAGTTAACAAACACAGGAGGCGTAGGTGTTCTATGTCGGGTATTTTGTCAACAAACCTCTGGATGACCTGATCTTCTTCAAGGTCACGGCGGAAGATCACATTGGACATCTCCAAATGACTGCGGATCAGAAAAAGGACGACTTCGCTTTCACGCTTCTCATAATGGAATCGGCGCAGGGCCTGAGCCGCAATCTCGGAACTCAGGACAGTATGCTCGCCTTCCCGGCTCTTTCCGACATCATGAAAGAGCAGCGCCAAAGTCAACAAATCCGCGTCCTGCGTCTCTTCCAACAGTGAACGGAAGCGCAAATCTGAACCTTCTTCGATGGACAACAGGTCTTCGATATTCTTGATAGCCAGCAGGGTATGCTCATCGACCGTGTACTTGTGATAGAAGTCGCGAATAACAAGTGCCTTGATACTCTTCAATTCCGGAAACGTGAGCTCCAGGACTCCCAGTTCGTACATCTCACACAGGAGGTGGTAAAGACCGGGCCGGGGTTTGAAAATATCACTGAGCAGATGTCGGACCTTTCGGTTTGCCAGCGTCCGTTTAAATAAAGGAATTGCCTGCAGGACGGCATTACGGGTCTTATCGCTCAGCGGGCACTGTTCAACAATCGAACGACGAAACACCTCCAATACCTGTTCTGCAGTTTTGAATCTCTGTTTCGTCTCGATGTCCAGAGTCCGAACTGCAGGAAGCACCTGCCAGGAGCGGAGGTTGTTCTGACAAAAACGAAAGAGAACTCTGGCATGTAGGAAGTAGTCCTGCATCAGGGTTTGCATTCCTGACCGGCCGCTGATCTGTTCATAGTCCAGGCAATCGGCAAGTTCGTCCTGCAAGGCGTAAGTCAGTTGGTTTTGGTTTCTTTCGCTGAGGCAATGCAGCAGGATTCGCAGTTTCAGCAGGAATTGGTGGGCCGCCGAAACCTCCCTTTCACTGTATGGGGAAAATACGTCCTGGCCCGATTGCAAACGACGAAGCCATGTCCCTGCCAGGTAGTCACGCAACCCCCCCGGCGCGCCTTTCAGATTAGGTTCCAGGTGAGACAGAGAATTGTCAAAAGACTGATGTCTTTCCTGGGTCAGTCTGATGATTTGCTCAGCGATTTTGCCTTTGTGCTGCTGGATATATGAAGGAAATATCTGCTCCAGAAGCTCTTGGGCCAGAGATTCCTGGCCGGCAACAAAACGGCCATCCATGAGGGAGAGAAGCAATCCAAAGTCACCAAACTCTTGATCCTGCAACTCGACCAGAGTCCATACCTGGTGCCCGAGGTCCAGCTTCAAGTCCCAGAGATCATGAAGAACCGCTTTGATGGCTTTTTCGTTTTGCTGGGATCCTTCGTAGAGGAAGAGCAGATCTACATCTGAAAACGGGCATAGTTCGGCTCGACCAAATCCGCCCACTGCAAGGACACAAATAGCGCGTCCGGAAAGATAACTGTCCGCCAGCCTCTGAATCAGTTGATCGGCTGTCCGGCTGAGCCGCTCCAGTGTGGCAATGGGATTCCGTTCATCTAGAAATCTCTGGCAAATCTCCCGGCGGGTCTGAGAGTACTCTTCTCGCAGTAACGGGACAGAGGCGCCACTCATGGCTCTCATCATACACGAATCTCTATTGGATCATTTTAACCCTTGACTTGCGAGGCGGATTCTTCTTATCCTTTATTATTACTGCTATAAGAGGCACTTATGAGGACTCAGCGCATTCAAAACAGGTGGCCTTCTCCTCTGCGGGATGGCTCTGTTCGAATCAGCCTCGTTATTATTGGCGGTGACATTACCTCCGGTTCTTGGCGGAGGGATTCGGCCGTTTGATAGGCTAGATCCGATAAGCTCCGCAAAGAACCGAAAATCCTTCCAAGATTGTAAGAATCGTGTTCTTATCGGAGTCATCCTAGCGTAGAGGACCGGCGTCGGATGGCGCTGGCGGAAGGTGGAAAGGACAACAGCAAAATGGGCAGAGTGGTCTCGTTGCTGGTCGAGAACAAAGCCGGCGTACTGGCTCGGGTGGTCGGACTGTTTAGTCAGAGAGGATACAACATCGAGAGTCTGAATGTCGCTCCCACCCATGACTCAACACTCTCACGCATTACCCTTACACCCAAGACAGATGAGCGTGGATTTGAGCAGGTTGTTAAGCAACTGAACAAGTTAATCGATGTAGTCAAGGTTATTCCCTATGATCCTTCTCAGCATGTGCTGCGAGAGATGGGATTGGTCCGGGTAGCTGTCAACGAGAGTCAGCGAGCAGAAGTTCTGACTCTCTCTGAGGTCTTCCGGGCTCGAGTGATC
>JAUXKG010000191.1 GCA_030624355.1 Acidobacteriota bacterium | reverse complement strand
CCTTTCTGTCAAGGGTCGTGATTCGAACGACCGTTCTTCCGTTACTCTGCCGTTTGTCGACATGTAGATGGTGAGAATCCCAGCAGGCGATTTGAGGAAGGTGGGTCACACAGAAAATCTGGTGCCGATTGGACAATCGAGCAAGCTTTTCTCCCACGGTAGAGGCGACTCGACCTCCAATTCCCGCATCCACTTCATCGAAGACTAGCGTCTTGGGATAATCCTCGAGGCTTACAATCGACTTCAGAGCCAAAACAATCCGGGAGAGTTCTCCTCCCGACGCAATTCTGGAGAAAGGCTTGGGGGATTCCCCTACATTCGGACTCACCAGGAACTCAGCCCGATCGATTCCCTTCTCGCCTGCCTCTTCTTCCGAGGTCGTCAACTGGACCTTGAACACGGTGTTCTCCATGTTCAAATCGGCAAGTTCCTGCTCGATTTGCTCTGACAAAGCTTCTACATCCTGATGTCTTTTGTGGGACAGCTGTCGGGCCAGTTGAAAGTACTCGGACTCCAGTTTTGATTGGGTGGCCTCCAGCTCCTCCATCTGGGATTCACTTTCGGCCAATTGCTCGATTTCGCTCCTGATACGGTCGGCATAGCCCAGAATACCTTCCACCGTTTCACCGTATTTTCGTTTGGCTTTGTGAATCTCCGATAGCTGCTCCTCCAGTGCCTCCAGGCGGGCTGGACTGAATTCCACGCCGCCGGTGTAGTCACGCAACTGATAAGCGATCTCTTCCAACTGAAAGCGAAGATCCCGCACTCTTTCAAGTACCGCTTCGTAGGTCTTGTCCACACCAGCCAAAGCTTCGATCTGCCCTTCAGACTGTTTTAACTGGGACAGTGAAGAGAGCTCTTGCTCATAAAGAAGTTGATAGGCCTGTTGGGAAGCCTGCAACCGCTGTTCGGCACTATTCAGAAGCTGCCGCTCCTTCTCCAGTTCCAGATCCAGGCCGGGCCTAAGACCGAGCTTTTCAATTTCGGCAATTTGATAGTGAAGGGTGTCCACTCGCTGCAGCCGATCCTGTTCGCTGATCTGTAGCTGGTCAAGTTGAGAACGCACAGCCTGCAATTGGTGAAACAACGAAGAGAGATGATCGACTATCTGCTGATTTTCACCGAAAACATCCAAAAACTTGAGTTGTGCTGCGGGCTGGAGAAGATGTTGTTGATCGTGCTGTCCATGAATGTCAGCCAAAAGAATGCCCAAATCTGAAAGCAGATTCTGGGTGGCCATCCTGTCATTTACAAAAACCTTGTTGGCACCAGAAAGTGAAATCTCCCGACGAATGACCAGCTCCTCGTCCTCCAATGGCGTTCCCATCTCCTCCAATGCCCTGCGAATTGGATGTCGGGGACTCACCTGGAAGATTCCCTCCACGCGGGCATTCTCAAAGCCCTCCCGCACCATGCCCTGGGAAGCCCTCTCCCCCGCCAGGAGCCCTACGGCATCGACCAAAATCGATTTCCCTGATCCAGTTTCTCCGGTGATCAGGTTGAGTCCCTTTCGAAATTCGATCTCAAGATGGTCGATGAGAGCAAAATTTTCAATCAGCAGAAACTTCAGCATGGCAAGTGTGTCAAATAGAGGTAGGTGCGGATTTTCTCATGAGGAGTTTTGACAGGCCATTTCGATACCCTTAGAGACTGCCAGCGGCCAATCTGATCGATTCCGATCGCCTGTTGGACAATGGTATATGAGCAAGGGGTCGGTTACAATCTGGATTGCTCGGAATTGGGCCACATGAGCCCGGAGTATTAAAAGTTGGTGTTTGTGCTAGCTCAGGGAGATTTTGGGAGTTTCTGGTCGTTGATCTTGAACAGTGGTCCGATCGCCCAGACGGTGCTGGCAACCCTGTTGTTTTTCTCGATTTATTCCTGGACCATCATTGTTCAAAAAATGCGCTTTTATCGAGAAGTCGATCGAGAATCACGGGGATTTTACGAGCACTTCAGAAAAGCTTCGAGTCTCTCTCAACTATATCGGGACTGTGAGCGGTTCCCCCGTTCACCGCTGGCCGGAGTCTTCAAGAGTGGCTATGAAGAGCTCAGCCGCCAGGTGGATTTCTCTACCGATTCTCAGGAAACTGGAGGCCCAGCCAAAGCATCGAAATCGCTCCAAAGTTTAAACGGTCTGCAAAGAACACTGGAGAAATCCGCTCAGACGGAAATGACCGCTCTTGAACATTCTCTTTCCTGGCTGGCTACTACCGGTGCTGTGACGCCTTTCATCGGCTTGTTAGGAACCGTCATTGGAATCATCAATGCGTTCCAAGGGCTGGGAGCGGGGGCGGCCACCACCATCCAGGCTGTGGCTCCGGGGATCAGTGAAGCCCTGGTAGCCACTGCTGCAGGACTCTTTGCCGCCATCCCGGCTGTCATTGCCTATAACCACTTTATTACCCGGTTGAAAGTTTTTGGTGTTGAGATGGATGATTTCCTGGCCGAGTTTCTAAACACCGTTGAACGCAGTTTCACCGGCGAGTGATACGCCATGGCCTTTGCTACCCAGTCAAGTTCCACTCGACCTTCGATTTCCCAGATCAACGTCACTCCCCTGGTGGATGTTGTTCTAGTGCTGTTGATCATCTTTATGGTCACCGCACCTATCCTGCAGACCGGCATAGAGGTTAACCTTCCCAAAACCAAGACAGTGGCGGCAGTGGATCCGGAGCAGCGTGCCGTGGTCACCATTAGTCGGGACGAGATCCTCTTTTACCGTTCCAGTCGAGTCAATTTCAATGAACTTGGGGAATTGCTGCGTAGTGAGATTGGCGACAGCCAGCAACCCATCTTTCTCCAGGCTGACGAAGACGTCCCCTGGAAAACGATCGTGGCGGTGGTGGATGAGATTCGAATTTCAGGTTATGAGACAATCAACCTGGTAACCCGGCCCTACCGGCAGGGTCGCAAATAGGACAGCCCATGCTCAAACCGGTTATCCATTCACATATTCACGACGCCGGCTACCGGTGGCCGGTCGTGGCTTCTCTTATCGGACATACGTTGTTGCTGTTGTTCTTTCTGTTTGCCGTGAAGATCTTCCCTGCCGGCGAGCCGCTCCTGATCGGGTCCGGATTGGGAGGAGGTCAGGGAGAGGACTCTGTAACGGTCGGTCTATCTCCGGAGTTGAGTGGCGGTGCCGGGATGTACAAACCATCCGTCACCCCGCAGCCAGCTGCCCTTCCACCTCCCGCTCCCCGGAAAATGGCTGAAACAGAATCTCCAGCGACCCAGCCGGAGAATGTTTTCGTTGAGAAAGGAAAACGAAGGCCTGATTCCCGAGCATCTCAAAAATCGAACAAAGCCAATCAGCAGGCTGCCCCAGGCACCATTCCACGACGGCCGGATCCGGGAAGTGGTGGGCCCGGCGGTAGAAGTACCGGCTCTGGAGGGGGCTTCGGAGGCGGACAGGGTGTGACCATCGGTTCAGGTACGGGCGAGGGAGTTATGGAATCCTGGTACGCTCGCCAGGTGGAACAGCGAATAGGCCAAAACTGGCTCAAGACCTCTTTGGGCCGGCTCTCTCGGCCGGTGCAAACCATTATCAGTTTTGAGATTCGGGCAAACGGGACCATTGCGAATGTCGAAATCCAAAAGGACAGTGGGTTGAGCACCGTTGACCTGGCCGCTCAACGAGCGGTGATGGCCAGCAGCCCGCTCCCCCCACTCCCCTACGAGTTTCGTCACCGGTTGGTCAAGTTCATAGCCTACTTTCAATACCCCCCGAAATGAGCATCCGAGGAACCATATGAAGCGACCAGTCCTTGCCGTTTGTTGTTTGTCCTGTCTGATCACACTGGCGGAGGCTCAACAGCCGGATGTAGTGATTTATCCGCGCCCGAGGGAAGATACGAAGCTGGCGGTAGCGGACTTCGTTCCCCGTACTTTCGCCGGCCAGGATACGCAAGCCGCTCTGGAGGTATTTAACCAGGTGCTGTGGGATGACCTGCTTTTCTCAGCCTTCTTCCAGATGCCGTCCAAAAGTTTTTATCCCCTGAAGCCCCTGCGGCTTCCGCAGGACGTGAGTTTCGAAAACTGGCAGGCACCCACTTTGGACGTTGACTTTCTGATTCTTGGAAACCTTCAGATAAACGAAACTCGGGCTACTGTGGAGGCCTATCTGTACGATGTAAAAACTCGGCAGCAGGTCTTGGGTAAACGCTACACGATCTCCGACAGTGAGCTGATCCGACGTGTTGCTCATGAGTTCGCCGACCAGGTTGTCTTTCAGCTCTCTGCTGGAACCAGCCGAGGAATATCCCGAACCCAGATTGCGATTACTTCTCTGAAAGGGGGCAGTAAAGAAATTTACGTCATGGACTACGATGGTTTCAACCAGCGCACGATTACTGCCAACGGAGGCCTGAATAAATTTCCTGAATGGTCTGCTGACAACTCTACATTGGCCTTTGTCAGCAACCTGCCCAATTCCAGTCGTTGGGAGCTCTGGCTTCAAGGTTTACAAGGGGGAAGAAGCGTCATCCCTGTTTCCACTTCATATGTTTCCTCACCGGAGATCTCTCCCACCTCGCAGTTAATAGCGTTCTCTACGCGCTCCCCTGAAAAGACTGATCCAGACATCTACGTATCCGACCTGGCGGGTAAAGGTCGCAAAAATTTGAGCAATCATCCGGCTATTGACACCTCTCCGACTTGGAGCCCTACCGGAAATCAGATTGCCTTTGTTTCTGACCGCACTGGGACCCCTCAGATTTGGATGGTCGATGCGGATGGATCTAATCTGCAACGTCTGGTCACGGAAGGAGGCCACTGTGACAGTCCGAGCTGGTCGCCAGACGGGCGTTTTGTCTCCTATTCCTGGCAGGCCCCCACCCAGTGGAAACACGATATCTACGTGATTGAAGTAGCTACCGGGAAAATCTTCCAGTTAACCTCAGGCCGCGGCAGCAACGAGAGTCCCCATTGGTCTCCGGACGCTCGGCATATTTCCTTTCAAAGTACCCGCACCGGTTCCAAGCAGATCTTCATCATGAATGCTGATGGAAAAAATATAAAACAAATCACCGCCTATGGTATAAACGAAAGTCCTGCATGGTCAGGCTACTTCGAGCTTGCTCGCGAAAATCGAGCAGGACAGCAGGAGGAGGACGAAAGATGAAAAGCTGGATTACCTGGTGCCTGAATGTAACGTTATTTTCCTGTCTGGTCCTGTTCTGGCCCGCTTGCGGGAAGAAACCTGCCGAGGTAGCTCCGATTCCTAATCCCGCGCCACGAACCCGAACTGCGACTCCTCCTTCTCCGGATTATCCGGCCCCCACTGTTCAGGTTACTTCTGAACCGAGTACGATCGGTCTGGGAAGCCAGACCAGATTGATGTGGCAATCGACCAATGCTTCCAGTGTTTTGATTGATTCCGGTGTCGGGAACGTAGCGGAAACAGGTTCATTGATGGTGTCACCTCGAGAATCCACAACCTACACCGTAACAGCGCAAGGACCCGGGGGGAAAGCCACCTCGGGCACTCGAGTGACGGTCGTGTCCAAGTCTGAGCCGGTCATGGTCTACACTGATATTGACAGTCTTCAGCAAGCCATTGACGGTGGTCAGGTT
>JAUXKG010000401.1 GCA_030624355.1 Acidobacteriota bacterium | reverse complement strand
GCCTGCCAAGGTCTTAACGCAGCTTGAATTTCAGGGGCACCTTTTCTGGTCATTCTGTCCGGACCAACGGTGGGGGTAGACCTTAGAAAGAGGCAGCGGAAAGGCTGTGCAAATGTGGGTGAAATACCCTAATATGGTGTTTTGACCCATATTACAAGACTCGGGTATGGTTTTGAACCCACCGGACCCCGGTTGAAGCGGGCGATCGCAAGTGGGCACGATCTTGCTATCAAGAAAGTCAGAGCACAGGTTCCGGTGCCAAGGAAAGGATACAAAGGTGACAGGCAATGAGGCCTAGGACGGTTCTGGTTGTAGATGATGAAAAGCTGTTGCGCTGGTCGATCCGGCAGAAGCTGGAGTCGGCCGAGTACCAGGTTATGGAAGCCGCCACTGCCGAGGAAGCCATCAAGCTTTTCAAGGATCACATGCCAGATCTGGTGACATTGGACGTTCGTCTGCCTGACGGGAACGGACTAAAGGTTCTGCTCGAGATGAAGAAGGAGTCACCATTGGTACCGGTCATTATGATCACCGCCTACGCGGCTGTGGACGATGCCGTCAAGGCTCTTCAGATTGGGGCCTACGATTATCTGGAGAAGCCGATCAACTTTGACCGACTGCTGCACTCGCTGGGGAACGCTTTCGAAACGAGTCGGCTCCGTACCGAGGTTCAACGAACAGAACAAGAGCAGGAGCTTACTTACTCTGTCGAACGAATTATCGGGGAGTCGAATGCGATCCGTGAGATCAAAAAACTCGCTACGACAGTAGCCGATAGTCCTGCCAGCACAATCTTGATTCAGGGGGAGAGTGGAACGGGAAAGGACATGGTTGCCAAGGCCTTGCACTATCAAAGCCATCGTCGTCGTCGGCCCTTTATGATTCTCAATTGTGCCGCCATACCTGAACAGCTCCTGGAGAACGAATTGTTCGGCCATGAGAGAGGGGCCTTCACAGACGCCAAAACAATGAAGAAAGGGCTGTTCGAGCTGGCAGACGGGGGATCTGTGTTTTTTGACGAGATCGGCGAAATGCATCTCAATCTGCAGGCTAAACTGTTGCGGGTGTTGGAGGATCAGACCTTCCGAAGAATCGGAGGGATCAAGGATATTCAGACGGACGTGCGGGTCATCTGTGCCAGCAACAGAGATCTCGAGAAGATAGCCGAGCAGGGAAATTTCAGACAGGATCTTTTCTATCGTTTGTCGATCATTCCGATCGACCTACCATCCCTTCGTGAACGCAGGGAAGACATCGACCTGCTGGTGGATCACTTTCTCAAGGAGTACAACCTTCGTTTCAAGAAATCGGTCAAGGGGATCACTGCCAAGGCCAGGAAGATTCTCAACGACTATGACTGGCCCGGCAATGTGCGGGAACTCAAGAATGCAATTGAAAGGGCCATGATCCTGCAAGATCAGGATCATATTGATGAGGGATCATTGCCGCTGCGGATTTCGGAATCCAGAAGGGAGTCGTTGGGTCCATCTGGAGGCAGCCTCCTGTCCATCCCTCCAGAAGGAATTGATCTCTATCAGGTGGAAAGGGAACTGATCCGACAGGCCTTGATCCAATCCAGAGGGAATCAAACCCAGGCTTCACAGTTGCTCTCCATCACCCGTGACACCCTGCGCTACAAGATGAAGAAGTACGGTATCGACAAATCGGGACAGAGTCCTGTCCTATCCGATGACTGAGCTCATCCTGCCGACTCTAGTGGCCGCCCTCCTGACGGATCTGGCGACTGGGTTGGGCGCACTTCCCTTCATTTTTGTTCGCAATCTTTCCCAGCGGTGGCAGGGACGATCTGCAGCTCTGGCTGGTGGAATGATGCTCTCGGCCGCTGTTTTCAGTCTTTCCGGTGAAGCCTTGCGCAGAGGTTCCAATTGGGAACTGGGACTGGGATTGTTAGGCGGGGCATTCTTTCTGTCAGCCACTGCACGAGTCGTGGATGGGTTTCATTGGAAGATTTCGGGATTGAGTGCCAAGGCCTCTCGCAAAGGGATACTCATCTTCATTGCGATGTCGATTCACAGTTTTCCGGAGGGAATAGCTATTGGAGTTGGCTATGCCACCGGAGAACATGATTTTGGTCTGTTGATTGCCATTGCCATAGCAGTCCACAATATACCTGAGGGCATCGCCATTTCACTGCCCCTGCGTGCTCAGGGGGTCTCCGTGGCTCGTTGCTTTTATTATTCCGTCCTATCCAGCTTTCCGCAGCCTTTGGCCGCCGTTCCCGCGGTGATCGCAGTATCTTTTTTCCAGGAGCTTCTTCCGGCGGCACTCGGTTTTGCGGCTGGAGCCATGATCTTTCTGGTGGTTGCGGAAATGTTACCGGAGGCCCTGGAAGAAGCCGGTTGCGGGCCAACAGAAACTGCCTGGTGGCTAGTGGTCGGGACGGTTTTGATGCTGATGCTGGGGCTGGTGCCTTCTTAGCAAAGAACACCTATGCATTATCCGGGCTAGATAATGGCTGGAGTGGTTGGTTGCGAAAAAAGGGCAATTAGAAAAACCCGGGAACGAAAATCAAGGGGGGACTCGGTTTTGGACCGGTCTGATTTTCATCCCCGGGATCACTGATTCTCTTGCAAGTTTCTGGCCACTTTGGATGAGTGGTGAAGAATCAGTCACTTAGAGGAATCCGTGCCGGACGAATCGACCTGAGGGTTTGCCAAATCCCCCACTTTGTGGGAGGTGTCTTGTGCAAAACCCCCAACTAAGGAGGGAGGATGGGGGCAAGGGATATGAAGATTTTGGTCATCTACTTCTCCTTTACCGCCACAGTTCACACACTGTCTACAGCCATTCGGTTGGAGTTGGAAAGGGAAAATCCGGTCACGATAGCCCGAATCGAGCCTCGAAAACAATGCCGCTACTGGGGATGGCTGGCTCGTTCATTTGTGCCCGGCTGGTCCGTCCCGATTCGTCCCACCATTACCGATCTGGAGCCCTATGACCTGGTCTGTCTGGGATTTCCCAAGTGGACCTGGAACTGTCCTCCTATCACCCAATATCTCAGGGAGATAAAGGGTTGTCAGGGAAAAAGTATGGCCCTGTTCATGTCCCACGGAGGATTTGATCAGGAACGCTATCTTCGAAACATGATCACCCGGCTCTACCGAAAGGGCGTACACATCGCGGATGTTTTATCGATCAAACAGAATAGGGTTCGTGAGGATCGTTATCGTGAGGCGGTTCGTTCCTTCTGTCTCCGAATAGGGGCACGGGCAAGGAACACTTTCAGCGTAGAATAGCTAACTAGTTCCCATCCGGAAAGTGGGATTTT
>JAUXKG010000209.1 GCA_030624355.1 Acidobacteriota bacterium | reverse complement strand
GCTGAAGTTGCCAGGTAAGGGAGATGGTCGCTGCTGGATTCAGCGTTCGAGGAGTGCAGGATCAGGTGTTCTCGGATCAGAGCCTGCAAATCGGATTCCTGAGCAGCCAATCTTTGCTTTTTCTGATCCAGGGAATGGAACTGGACAGCCGTCTTGAGAGGAAAATCCACAATTCCCTACTATATCAAAACCCTGTCAGCTGTCAGCCTGGCCACCGGACAATCGCAGCCCCCAGTCCAGGGCCGCTATCATGCTGCCCGGGTCGGCAATCCCCTGTCCGGCAATCTCAAAAGCAGTACCGTGATCGGGAGAGGTGCGAGTCAAGGGAAGTCCCAGGGTCACATTCACGGCTGTATCAAATGCCAGCAACTTCAGGGGAATCAAACCTTGATCATGATACAGGGCAACCACCCCGTTAAACTCTCCTCTGGCAGCCCTGCGGAAGACGGTATCAGGAGGAAAGGGACCAGAAACGATCCGGGTACCGTACTTTTGGGCTAACCTGTCCAAGGCTGGCTTCAGCACCTGCTCCTCTTCCTCGCCAAACAAACCGTCCTCAGAAGCATGGGGATTGAGACCGCAAACCGCCACCGACGGAGAATCAATTCCCACTGCGCGCAAGGCCTCAATGAACACCTCTGTTTTTCGAACCAATTCCTGACTGCTCAGCGACTCCGGAACTTTCCGCAAAGGGATGTGGGTGGTCAAAAGGAGAAGGTGAAATCGATCAGAGAAGAAAGCCATTACCGGCTCGGCTTCAGGGAAAAAAGAGGCTACCAACTCCGTTTGTCCGGTCATGGCCGATCCAGCCAGATGGAGTGCCTTCTTGTTCACCGGTGCCGTGACAAGAAGCGGCAAACTCTCTTCCTGACAGTGGGCGACCGCGCCCTTCAAGCAGTCCAGTGCAAAGCGACCTGTCTGGGCTGTCACCTTTCCCCAGTCAGGAGGGTAATCGTAATCACCAACAGAGACCATTTCTAAATGGTCCAACTCTGAGGAAAGAGCTAAATCTCGACGAAGTTGGTGAAGATACTGTGGGGCCCCGAAAATAACCGGTCGAATACGTCGTTGACCGAGAGAAGAGTGGAGAGCCTTCAGGAGAACTTCCGGACCTATTCCGTGAGGGTCACCCATCGAGAAAACAACGGGGAGACCTTCCTGGAGATGGCTTGGTCCCACCTTACCCGCTGTTGGCCGCATCAAGCAGAACTTCTTCTGCAGTCTCGACCACTGGATGCTCTTTGTAGATATACTTGATGACGTGCTTGGGAATCAGTAAATTGGGTTTCCCTTCACGATTCACTTTGATGCAATCTCTATCGTACCACTCGATAATTCCAAAAATCTCCTCACCATCCAGCAACCTGATAACCATCGGCGTCCTGCTCGACATCTGCTTCAAATAGTAATATTGCTCGGCACTGGTTTGATCCGGAGGCACACGCTTTCTCTGACCATTGGTCTGCTTCGAGGGTGTTTGCTCTTTCAACCCGGAAAGCGACGGACGTATCAGTTTGCGGTTCACCATAACTCCTCCCCTCGCGAAAAATTCCTCTCCTTCAGCAATCAATCTGCCACGCTAATTAGAACAGTGGATATGGGCCGAAACACTTGAAAAGTGAATGTGCGGGTAGCTTAACATTGTTAGCTGACCTTTGACAAGTCTCAATGTCTCCAATAAGCTGAGTGTGCTGATGTCGCCACATCTTCCATGTCTCATCTGTCTTTGGGGGCTCATTCTCCCCCTGCACGGACAGGAGCCGACTCGCCGCAAGAAACCGGTCTTGATTCGGGCCGACCGCACCGATGAGATGGCAGTAGATGCTCCCTTTTTGCCCGATCCGCTCCAGGCCAGGGAGCACGTGGAGGTAGGGAATTTCTACTACAAACGAGACAACTTCGAGGCAGCCGAAAACCGCTATCGAGAGGCCATCAGACATGACCGGAAATGGGCTGAAGCTTACAAGAAATTGATCCAGTCCCTGGAGAAGCGAAAGGCCTATTTCGAAGCAATCGACGTTTGCTTACAATTTACTGCGACTAATCCTGCCTCTCAAGAGGTCGAGAGTTTTCAAAAGCGCGCTCGGAAACTCAAGGAGGCGGCGGATAGATAGCAGGGGCAGAAGCAGAGCTGATCAGGTACGCCCACAAGGGCCAGTTTCGCAACTGCCCAGCTCGTAGTTCAGACAGCATTTCAAACGGCCACACATTCCTGACAGCCGGCTCGGATTGACACTAAGTCCCTGGTCCTTGGCTGCTCGAACAGATACGGACTTCAGTTCTTTCAAAAACTTGGCGGAACAATTCTGACCCAAACCACAACACCCTTGTCCGCCAATCAACCTGGCTTCGTCGCGCGCTCCGACCTGCCTCATTTCGATCCGAGTTCTCAGTTGCCCAGCTAGGGTTTTCACCAAGTCCCGAAAATCAACTCGTCGGTTGGCGGTGAAATAGAAGATGATGCGGCTGCCGTCGAAAACGTGCTCGACCTCGGAAAGTTTCATGGGCAACTTTCGAGCTTTGATCAGCTTCTTACACAACTGATAGGCGGAAACCTCTCTGTCTTTCTTTTTCTCATAAAGATAAAGATCCCGTTCAGTTGCTTTTCTGAGAACCTTGTGAACTTTCGACTCACCCAGATCGAGATTCTCCACTCTCCTGCCATTTAGTACCAGACCCAGTTCAACCCCGCGGCCAGTACTGACGATGCACCGATCGCCGACTCTTAGATGAACTGCGCGTGAGACAAAATCAGAAGAGGTCCGACCAGCCTCAAACTTTACTGTAAAGACTTCCAGCATCGGATGGCTTCCTGCGGTTCATCAACCAAAGGGTCTCAAAACACATGAGTGGATTGACGTAGTGATCCAGATCCCATTTTACCCCCTGCACATGGTAAAGAAAATCTCTCACCCAATTCAACTCCAGATTCGCCGAGAGATGATCCAAGTCTTGTATTCTATCCTGATTGACAACACGTTCAGCCGTTCCCACCTGAAGAAAATACAAATCCTGCAGAAGCAACTGCAGGAGGTCAACATAATTTCGGACTTGCTCACGCTTTTTGAGTTCGGTTCGCAGAGGCTGCTGTTCGCACTTCTCATAAAGCAGTGCAAACGACTCCCGCTCACACCAGGCTGCCAGCAGATCCAACATTCGATCACGGTTTTGCACGAACTCCTGCGTGTCCAGTCTCAAGGCGAGACCGATACTCCCTTCTGAAAAAGCGGCTCGAACCTCCAAATCTTCGGCTTCCGAATGCTCTTCCAAGTAGGCTCGGACCTGGCCACGATCCAGGGGGCGGAAGGGAAAGGATTGACAGCGCGATCGAATGGTCGCCAGCAAGCGTTGAGGAAAGGCGGTGATCAAGACAAGACGTGAGGTTTCGGGAGGCTCCTCCAGAGTCTTGAGGATGGAATGAGCCGCCTCCGGGGTCATCTTCTCGGCTTCATCAATGAGGAAGAACCGCAAGCGTCCTTCGAAGGGACGGAACTGTGCTTCCCGACACAGCCTTCTCGTCACTTCAATGCGGATGAGATCCTTTTGCGGTTGAAAAAGGAGAATGTCGGGATGATTTCCCAGAGCCGCTTTCACACAGGAGGAGCAACTTCCACATAAATCATTCCGACTCGGATTCTTGCAGTTGGCCAGGGAGGCCAGTAACAGAGCCAGGGTCTTCTTTCCCACTCCTTCCGGGCCCGTGAATAGGCTGGATTGAGGGAGCCGCCCCTGCCGTAGAAGCCCCACAGCCTTCTGATTGCCAGCGAAGTTTTCCAATTTCATCAGAGTACAGCTTGACTCTCAAGAATGGACAAGATTGCCTCAAACACCCGCTCGGAGGTTCCCGAGGCTTCAACCAAGAACACACGCTTCGAATCACGCTTCGCCAGCAGTCTATAGGCCTCCTGGACCTTCCGGTGAAAATCCAGATCCTCGGCCTCAAAACGGCCCCACTCCTGTGCCTGATCCCGTTCATTTCTCTGGCGCGCTCGCTCCAAACCGATCTCCACCTCGACATCCAGTACTAGTGTTAAATCAGGCATCCTGAGTTGCAACACCTCAGTCAGAGCATCGACAGTCGAAAACCCTATGCCACGGGCATATCCCTGATAAGCCAGGGTGGCGTCATGGTAGCGATCGCAAATCACCAAACATCCTTGCGACAAAGCAGGTTCGATGATCTCCTTCAGATGCTGGAAGCGATCTGCCAGATAGAGAAGCAGCTCAGAAAGCGGTTCCCGTTGAGGACCCTGACTCCTTAAGAGAACCTCCCGCAATTCTCTACCAAAGGGGGTTCCCCCGGGCTGCTGAGTGGAAACGAAGGGGATCTGTCTTTGACGGAGTTCCTGGGCCAGGAGCAACAACTGACAACTCTTTCCGGAACCTTCGATTCCTTCAAAGGTCACAAACTTTCCGGCTCCTACCGACTTCCCCATTTTGTGGCTCATACTACCACATAAGAAATGACCGAAAGACACCACGGTTGGCCGGCCCCATTTCAGAAACAAACCGGTATACTGGTGTTCATGGCAAGTGTTGCAGTGAATCTGGAACAGGTCTGGGGTGAAATCCGAAGGGTGGCTCTGAACTGCGGAAGGAACTCGGACGAAATTCAGCTGATGGCTGTTAGCAAGACATTTTCGGCAGAGCAGGTAAAAAAGGCTCGTGCAACTGGACAGAGGTTGTTTGGAGAGAACCGTATTCAAGAGGCTGGGGAAAAGATCCCGCAGTTAGCAGATCCCGATTTGGAATGGCATCTAATCGGTCCGTTACAGTCCAACAAGGCAGCTCGAGCGGTTCAACTCTTCAATGTCATTCAGACCCTGGACAGCACCAAGATTGCCGATAAAGTGAATCACTTTGCGGTGAAATTCGGAAAGGTGAAGAAGGTCTTTGTCGAGGTCAACATAGGTGAAGAGACACACAAACACGGAGTTTCACCTGCCCAAGTTCCGGAAATGGTCAAATTGATCGACTCCATGGAAGGCTTGGATTTGATGGGTCTGATGGCGATCCCCCCCTATCACCCAGAAGCAGAACGTTCTCGTCCCTATTTTCGACAGCTTGCAGAGATTCTGGCCGGTGTTGGCCAGTGGCGAAACAAGCCTCTGAAGGAGCTTTCAATGGGTATGAGTCATGATTATCAGATTGCGATCGAGGAAGGGGCCACTTTGCTCCGCGTCGGAACAGCCATTTTTGGAGTGCGCTCGCCTTAGCCTGGATCATGCCTAGATTGTCTACTGCAGTGCCACAATCATCCACGCTGACCGCGTTGTGCTGCCTTGGGCTCCTCGGCGTACTGCACGAGTACGCCT
>JAUXKG010000256.1 GCA_030624355.1 Acidobacteriota bacterium | reverse complement strand
GTGCACTCAACTTCAAAGGAGCACTAACCATGCCGTCAGGCGAGGAAAAGCAATCTCCTCTAACCCAGCTAACGGAGGAAGAACGACTATTCAGTGAAACCGTGAGCAGTTTCGCTCATGAAGAAATTCGCCCTCTATCGGCATCCATGGATTCAGAAGGAAAATTTGATCCCAACCTGATTCAAAAATTCTTCCAACTGGGGTTAATGGGAATTGAGATCCCACAACCCTTTGGTGGGGCCGATTCCAATCTCTTCATGTCGATTCTGGCAGTAGAAGAATTGAGTCGAGTGGATGCCTCCGCCGCCGTGATCGTGGATGTCCAAAACACCCTGGTGAACAATGCCATCCTTCGTTGGGGAACGGAGGACCAGTGCCAACGCTACCTTCCCCGTCTAGCCTCCCAATGGGTGGGCGCCTATGCTCTTTCGGAGGCGGGTTCAGGCAGCGATGCCTTCTCTCTGCAAACACGGGCAGTGGCAGGCAAAGACAGCTATCTGCTGAATGGTCAAAAAATGTGGGTGACGAATGGAGCGGAAGCCTCGCTTTTCATCATCTTTGCCAACGCCAATCCCGAGCTCGGATACAAGGGTGTCACCGCTTTCCTGGTCGAGCGCGATTGGCCCGGTTTTTCCGTTGGGAAAAAAGAGGACAAATTGGGCATTCGAGCATCTTCCACTTGCGAGTTGATCCTGGAGAACTGTGAGGTTCCTGTCAGCAACGTTCTTGCTGACATCGGTACCGGATACAAGGTGGCGATCGAAACCTTGAACGAAGGACGGATCGGGATCGGTGCTCAAATGGTCGGCCTGGCGAGTGGGGCGTTGGATCACGCCGTTGCATACTCCAAGGAGCGGCAAGCCTTTGGCCAGCGGATCGCCGATTTCCAGGGAATCCAGTTCCCGTTGGCCGAAATGGCGACCCAACTGGAAGCTGCCCGCCTACTGGTCTACAACGCAGCTCGACTAAGAGATGTGGGCAAAGACTTCGTGAAGGAGGCTGCCATGGCCAAGTATTTCAGTTCGATTGTTGCAGAACGAGTCACCTCTAAGGTGATTGAAATTTTTGGCGGTTATGGTTACACCAAGGACTATCCGGTTGAAAAATATTTTCGCGACTCCAAGATCGGCACGATTTACGAAGGAACCTCCAATATGCAACTGGCCACGATTGCCAAACTGCTTCTGGAATGAAACAAGCCCATACTCGACAAGACGTTGTGAGGCTGGAACTGCCCATTTCGGTCGGAGAATTTGCTTCGAAACTGCTGGGTTGGTACCGGGAAAACAAACGCGACCTGCCTTGGCGCGACGATCCTGATCCTTACCGTGTCTGGGTCTCAGAGGTGATGCTTCAACAGACTCAGGTCAAAACGGTCTTTCCCTACTTCACCAAATTCCTTGAAACCTACCCCAGCTTGGAAGCTCTGGCACGCGCAGAGGAGAACCAGGTCCTGTCCAACTGGTCCGGTCTGGGCTACTACAATCGCGCCCGCAACCTGCGCCGTGCGGCCCAAATCGTGTGCGAACAGCATGAAGGAACATTCCCCCGAGATTACCGTGATGCCCTCCAACTCCCGGGGATCGGGCGCTACACGGCGGGAGCGATTCTTTCCATCGCCTACCAGAAACCTTTGCCCATAGTTGATGGCAACATCCAGCGGCTTTTCACCAGATACCTGAAGATCGAGAGAGAGCCGAATCAGGAGGTCACCGAGGGTCTGTGGCAACTGCTGAGTCGTATGGTCGAGGATCCGGCGGTCACCGAGGACGTCAGCGATTTCAACCAGGCCTTGATGGAAATGGGAGCACTCATATGCATTCCCAGAAACCCTCGCTGCTCCTCCTGTCCCCTGGCCGTCAGCTGTGTAGCCCTCAAACAGGGACTGCAAACATCTCTTCCACCTCCGCGCAGGCGGAAAGGAATCAGACAGCTTCACTATACGGTAGCAATCGCAGTGCGTGGTGGACGATATCTTTTGCGAAAGAACCTGTCCAGGAGGCTTCTAGCCGGCTTCTGGGAGTTTCCACGGGTTCTCGGTCGGCCTTCAGAACAGTCCCCCAGGAACTTCAGACGGCTTCACAAGCTGGACCTGAAAGTTGAACAAGAAGTGGAGATCGTGACTCATCAGATCACTTTTCGGCGAATGCATTTTCACCCGCTTCTGGTTTCTCTGCGTGGCCCTGTGCCGAAAAAAAATTTCACCTGGGCAGGACTGGCAAACAACAACTATCCCATTCCCTCATACGTCAAAAAAATAGCAGAGATTCTGAAATGATGGCGAGAGTGTTTCCCTGGTTGATGGTCGTGACCTGCTGCATGTTGTTTTCGTTACCGGCCCAGCGGGACGGAAGCTCTCGACGGATGGAAAGTCTCGAGACCATCCGGCTGCCGGGTGGATCCAGAGTCGAGTTCCGGGACTTTTACAGCCCTGCACTGGGGAAGGTTGCCCAATACAGCGTCTACCTGCCGCCTGCCTATGACAGGGACCTGGTGAGCAAATTCCCTGTTGTCTATTTTCTCCATGGGATGTTCAACGATCATACCAGCTGGGCCGTAGAACGATATGGCAACCTCCCCCTGTCAATCGAGGAGGAGTTGCTGGAGACTGGCCTTCCTCAGTTTGTCATGGTGCATCCTAATGGCGACAACAGTTTCTACACTAACTTTCTGCGTGGGACTCCAAAATACGAGTCATATATTTGCGAGGATCTTATTCGTGAAATCGAGCAACACTTTCGCGTCGACAGGAGAAGCTCACATCGCTCAATTGCCGGAACCTCCATGGGCGGCTACGGCGCACTGAAGATTGCAATGAAGCATCCGGACCTTTACAGTTCGGCGGCAGCCGGCTCTCCCATAATTTTACTGGGCGAGAATCCTTCCCGGCAGTTAATCCAGTCTTCTTCCTCCAGAGCTGGTTTTTTCGCCAACCTCTTCAAACCCGTTTTCGGCATGCCCTTCGACCGTCGGCACTGGAAAGACAACAGCGTGGAGGCGTTGGCCCATACAGGCAGAATTCAGAATCTGAAGATCTACATGGCCTACGGCACGGCTGACCGCTACCTGAAGGTCTTCCCCATGGAACAGGGAATTCAGAGCATTCAGAAAATACTGACTGAACGAGGAATTTCAAATATGGTTCGTGTCTATAGAGGAGAGCCTCACGGTTGGGAGCTGATCAGAACTCATCTAAGGGAAATACTCGAGTTCGTGACCCAGACTTTCTAGCCCGGATTATGCATAACCCGGGCTGAGCGACCTCACCTATTACTCGGACAGACTCCTAGGTAACCAACAATCCCTTTCCAAACTGCTTCTGGCCCTGCAGATGTTCCAGAGCTTGCCTACCTTCGGCAAGAGGGAATGTTCTGTCAATAACGGGTTTCAAACGGCCCTCCCCCAAAAGGCCGATCAGCTCTCTGTATTCAGAGCGATTGCTCATGGTTGAACCCAGGATGTCGATTTGCTTCCAGAAGATGATCCGAATCTCAGTTTTAGGATTAGGGCCCGAGGTGGCACCACAAGTGACGATCTTTCCTCCCCTTCTCACCATCTGCAGACTCTGTATCCAGGTAGACTCGCCTACGTTGTCCACCACCACGTCAACACCTCTCTTTGCCGTGTCGCGGTACACCTCCTTAACAACATTAGTCTGCTCGCAGCTGTAGCAGAAATCAGCCCCCATCGCTCTGGCCTTTTCTAACTTGTTATCACTGGAGGAACTCACAAACGCACGACCGCCCAACAGTTTTACAATCTGGAGTGCAGCACTGCATACACCTCCCCCAATTCCGTGAATGAAAACATCATCTCCGGCTTTGAGACCGACCCGAGTCTTCAGCATGCGCCACGCTGTCTGGAAAACCAGGGAAAAGGCAGCCGCCTCTTCAAAGGATACGGAGGAAGGAATTTTCTCGATATTGACAGCCGGAACCAAGAAGTACTCGGCAAAAGTGCCGTGTGAATGTTCTCCAACCAACCGCAGACGAATACACATGCTGTGCTCTCCTTGTCTGCAGAACTCACACTCCTCACAGCTCATCGCCGCGTTCAGCATCACTCGGTCGCCTACCGAAAAACGTTCAACACCTTCACCAAGCGCCTCCACTACCCCAGCTCCGTCCGCTCCCAGAATGTGCGGCATCTCCAGATTCAAAGCCGGAAATCCCTCCAAGACAAGCAAGTCCAGATGGTTCAGGGCGGCGGCCTTCATCTTGACCAGGATGTATCCCGGCTCGATCTGGCGACGATCGATCTCTTCGAATTGAATCTGGTCCAGGCCGCCGTGTTGGTGAATCAGGATGGCTTTCAAGGATCACCTCTCACGTGTTTCTGGCCTGTTTCAGTCTCTTGGTCAACTCGGGAACGACCTCGCAAAGGTCTCCCACGACACCGTAAGTTGCAATGTTGAAAATCGGGGCATTTGGATCGGTGTTTATAGCCACGATGCAGTCTGAATTTTTCATTCCCACAATGTGCTGGATAGCTCCCGAGATGCCGCAGGCTAGATACAGCCGGGGGGAAACTGTTTGTCCGGAACTGCCAATTTGCCGGTCTCGGTCCAACCACTCGTTGTCCACCACCGGTCGGCTGGCCGCAATCTCGGCCCCCAACTCCTCAGCCAACTCTTCGATAATCTTCAGGTTTTCTGCCTTCCGAATACCCCGTCCAACCGCCACTATCAATTCAGCTCTGGACAGGTCCACCTTCCCCTTGACGGCCTCAAAGATCTT
>JAUXKG010000399.1 GCA_030624355.1 Acidobacteriota bacterium | reverse complement strand
GACAGGCTGCTCTGCAGTCAGCCGCCACCCTGCATGAGGCGATGGGGCGCAGAGGGGCTCTTCCCTCCTCGATCAGACCCATTGGACCGGGGATCAAGGTATGCGGACCCGCCCTTCCAGTGAGGTCCGCTCCCCATGACAACCTCATGCTCCATCAAGCGATCTACGTCGCCCACCCGGGGGATGTCCTGGTTGTGGAGGTCCAGGGAGCCTATGAGGCGGGATACTGGGGTGAGATCATGACTGAGGCTGCGCTCCACCGCAAACTCGCTGGCCTTGTCATTGACGGATGTGTCCGCGATGCCGCCACCATCCGAGAACTGCTGTTTCCTGTTTTCACGCGGGGCTTGTGCGTGCTGGGAACCAACAAGCAAGGCGGTGGAAGCATCAACGAACCCGTCACCATCGGAAGCGTGTCGGTTTGTCCAGGAGACTTAGTAGTGGGGGATGAAGATGGCGTCGTGATTGTCCCGCGACAGGAAATCGCTGACGTCCTGCAGGCGGCCCAAGATCGAGAGCGAAAAGAGCAGCATGTGAAAAGCGAGCTGAAGGCGGGTAAGACCACTCTGGAGATTTACGGATGGGGAGAGCCGTAGTCTTTGCCTCCCAGCAGTCACAGGCCGGCCTTCGATAAGGAACAGTAGAGAGTCAGGGTTAAGCGACCTGAACCGGCACTTTAGTGGTAGCTGCCGCTCTCGGAGCGGCTAGACCTGAAAACCTTTTTGGTTTTCCGTTCTGAGAACCGACGCTACACATCTGTTCCACTATCTTCTTCGTCACAACCTCCTCACGGGCCACAGAGTTACTTTGGGAATGGGTTGAAAAAGACTTTAATGCGCTTTCGGGCTCTTCATAATCGCAATTATAGACTCTTCTTCACCGGTCAAGGCCTTTCCATGACCGGGACCTGGATGCAGCGAGTGGCGGAAGGGTGGCTAGCCTACCGCCTGACACACTCTCCCTTGATGTTAGGAGCTGTGGCTTTTGCAGGAGGTGCTCCGGCACTATTCTTGTCTCCCCTGGCAGGAGTAATCGCGGATCGAAAGAACCGTCACCGAATGCTCCAATCGGTACAAGTATTGGGTATGGCGCAGGCCTTCACGCTGGCTTTGTTCACACTGACTGAGTGGATCACTCCCAACCAACTCCTGGTTCTGGCGGTGGTGGCAGGGGTGGTCAGAGCATTTGAGAACCCGGTCCGACACTCTTTCTTTGCCCAAACGGTACCTGTTGAAGACCTCAGCAACGCGGTGGTACTCAACTCAACTTTGGTGAATCTGGCCCGTATCGTGGGGCCGGTTTTTGCAGGTTTCATCGTCGCCGGCTACGGCGAAGGATTCTGCTTTCTGGCCAACGGGCTTAGCTTCCTGGTGCCCATTGTTTGTTTACAACTGATGCAACTTGGGAAAAGAGGAAGTACACCGCCACAGCACTCACCCTGGAAAGCGTTATTTGAAGGATTGGAATATGTGAGGAAGAACGTCCTGGTTCGATCTCTCTTCCTGCTCTTTGCAGTGACGAGCTTTGCGGGCGCACCCTATATTGCCCTTCTGCCCATGTTCGCGGGAACCGTATTAGGAGTGGAAGCCGCAGGCTTTGCTTGGATGATCACAGCCTCAGGAATGGGTGCCCTGGTCTGCTCAATCGGGCTAGCCAGTCGCAGCCAAACCCGGGACCTCATGAAGTTGCTTGTGTTTGCATCCCTGTTATTCGGTGGCGCCTTAGTTTGCTTAGCCCTTTCTCGCACCTATTATCTATCCGTTACAACTTTGCTGTTTGTAGGGGGCGCTTACATGCTGACTCTAGCTAGCACACAAATCCCTCTGCAGACCCTTGTGCCTGATGAGCTACGCGGGAGAGTGATGAGTTTTTACTCTTTGGTGTTTCTGGGATTTCGGCCCTTCGGTAGTCTGTTCGCAGGTTGGATCGCTGAATACATTGGTGTGGCCACCACTTTGGCGCTGGGTGGTGTGGCTTGTCTGGGCGCGAGTTTAATCTTCGCGCTGAATCTGCCCAAAATTAGAGCGGGCGGCCTGCAAATGCGAGCTGAGGCGGCCAAGAGAAATCCTCATCACTCTTAATGAGTGTCAGAAATACACAGGTCTTTAAAAGAGGACACCGAGCGTTGAAGTATTTTCTTTTGGTAGCTTCGCGGCCAATTATCTTGTAGAGTGGCAAGTCTAAAAAAGTGGACATCGAAAATCTAACCAGACCGTTGATTGACCTGTGAGAGCTATGGGGAGGGAGGTACGGGGCATGGTCAACAAGAGATTCATTTGTGCAGTGCTGGCAGGGATCTGGATCCTCATGGGATCTTGGGTCGTCGCCCGGGAGAAGGCTCAGTCCAGTGGTGAGACAGGCCCCATCGTTTTTCAAAAGACTCCTGTGCGCATCATCAGGGATCCTTATCCCACCTTTAATGGCATCACCATGGACGTGGAGCGGGGTGAGGTGATCATGACTGATGATAACCGTGGTGCTCTGTTAACTTATGCCAGTGAATTCGCACCTAGCGATCGGCCCAACGAGCCGCGCCGCAGAATTGAAGGACCTAAAACACACCTGGGATATGTGTGCGCAGTAGCCATCTCTCCAGAGGCAAATGAGATCTACACGGTGGACAACGACTGGAAGGATAATCTCACTGTCTACCCTCTGGATTCCGAGGGCGAAGTGGCCCCTGTAAGGGAGATAAATGTTGACCATGGGGCCTGGGGTATTTTTTTTGATCCCAAGAATCAGGAGCTAGTTGTCAGCACGGAGCACATCAACAAGCTCTCTGTATACCCCAGGACGGCAGACGGTGATGAGGAGCCATTGCGCTTCATCCAGGGGCCCAACACTGAATTGGCAGACCCTCACGGAATCTTTGTGGATTCTGAAGATAATGAGATCTTTGTGGCTAACCACGGCTACTGGCATCGGGAAGAGACGGGTGGGAATCCTGGAACCCTCTATCTGGGTCAGCGGACCAGGGCTTCTTTTCGTCGTCCCGGCATAGCCAATCCTCCTGGTCCTTCCACCGGGAAGTTCTTACTCCCCTCCATCACTGTCTACTCCAGGACGGCAGAGGGGGATGCTGCTCCTGTGCGCACCATCCAAGGTTCCAAGACCGGGCTCAATTGGCCCAACGGAATTTACCTGGATCCCGTCAGTGACCAGCTCGTGGTCGCCAACTCCGGGAATGATTCCATTCTGTTCTTCGACAGGAGGGCCAACGGAGATGTCGCCCCTCTACGCGTCATCCAGGGGCCGACCAGCGGCCTGGATGGCCCCAGCGGAGTCTTCATTGACCCCAAGCGCCATCAACTTTGGG
>JAUXKG010000078.1 GCA_030624355.1 Acidobacteriota bacterium | reverse complement strand
CCTCCGGACGAAATCTCGGGAAAGCCGGCGGGGGGAACCTATGTCCGACCTGCCTGGGAGGGTGGGGGCACCACATCGGTCTTTCCCTTCGAGATCTGGAGGTACCGCTACATCGAAGGCGTGGGTTCGGACATCGAGATCGAGTTCGTAGATCCGCACCAGAGCGGAGAGTTTCGGCTGGCCCGCGATCCTCAGGAGAAGGATGCCGCACTTCATATTCCCAATGCCGGTCTGACCCGTGCCGAATCAGCCGGCCTGACCAGCAAGCGTGATCGAATTCAAAACCGGTATCAGGCCGATCAATATTCTTCGGGCAGCGGCCGTCATCAGGTCCGTCGTTTGAAGGATCAACCGTTTGAAAGGCTGCTGCTGCAAGCGCAACTGGAAAAACCGACACTGACCAAATACAGAGACCTGGAAACTATCGTACGAACCCAGGTGTCCTATCAGAACCTTCCCCTGCAGTCCAAGGTTCACTACCTCCGCGTGAGCGGCATCGACGTCCTGGCTCCTCTGACCTTCCTGATCCCCAATCGCGAGCTGGGTTTCAAACCACTTCCTTCGGGAACCCATCGGGCTACTATTCGACTGTACGGTGAGGTGTGGGATGTGGCCAAACGCGTGGTGTACAACTTCGAAGACGAACTCACAGTAGATCTGACGGAAAAGACGCGCTCCACCGTCCTGAAAAACAACTCTATCTTCCAAAGATATATCCCGTTGCAGCCTGGACGCTACGTGCTGAAGATGGTGGTCAAAGATCTGTTCACTGCGAAGGTCAGCACTGCTGACCACCTGATGGTGGTTCCTGGATTTCCGGAGGATTCTGTCTCGGTCAGCTCTATCATCCTGGCGGATGCCATCATTCCTCAGGACGCTGCCTCTGAGCCGGGAATGTTTAGCCTGGGAAATTTCAAGGTGATTCCCAGTGTCGACTACGAATTTGGGCCGCAGGATCACGTTTTGGTTTACTTTCAGCTCTACCAACTGGGCATCGATCAACAGACCCTACGGCCCAAGATCCATCTGGAGCGAGCATTAATATCCCCTTCCGACAGTGATTTGGCCTTGCCGAACCGTCCCGGGATTCAGCTACTCTCGGACGGCCGAATGGTCGTCATGGATGCCATCCCCGTCCAGCACCTGAAAGACGGCCTCCATCGGTTGGAGTACCGGATCAAAGATTTGGTTACTGGAGAAGAGTTGACCGCTACTTCTTCTGAATTCAAGATCTCAAGAACTTCCTGACCCGGCGGTGCCGGAGATTCTCCCTGCCGGGCCCTTTCTTGACAGCATCGCGAAACCTTCACTAAGATGCTATCTTTCCGGCTGGGCCGGAGAAGTTTTTGGCGTACAAGGATTTAGGGTGCCGCACTTAGTTTTCTTCGGACTTGCAGCGATAGCTGTGACAGGGGCTTTACTGGTAGTCCTTGCGCCCAGAGCCGTGTACAGTGCCCTGGCTCTGATTGTCTGTTTCGCCGCCACCGCCGGACTCTTCTTCCAGCTAGGCGCCCAATTCATGGCCTTTATTCAGATCATCGTCTATGCCGGGGCCATTATGGTCCTGTTCCTGTTTGTCATCATGCTGCTGGATCCGGAGTCAGAAGCCTTTCCCCCCAATCGACTCGGGAAACTTTCCATTCTGACTCTTCCCCTGGGAGTTCTGCTGGCCCTTCTTCTGATGAGAGATTTCCCGTCGTCGCCGGCCACAGAGGCTGGCTGGAACTCCCTTGCGATAGGCGATATTGAGTCTATCGGGAGTTCCCTGTTTCAAGACTATCTTCTACCCTTTGAGGTGACCTCAGTTCTCATCCTGGTTGCGATTCTCGGAGCGGTAGTCCTAACCAAGAGACCTGACCACTAGTATTCATGGTTCCTGCCAACTATTACCTAGTACTAGGCGCCATTCTCTTTGTGATCGGAAGCGCAGGAGTAATTCTTCGGCGCAACGTCCTCACAATGTTCATGTGCATTGAGCTAATGCTCAATGCAGTCAACTTGACCTTTATTACACTGTCGAGACTCTGGAATCAGGTCGACGGGCAAATTATCGTCTTCTTCGTCATGACGGTAGCAGCAGCCGAAGCGGCCGTGGGCTTGGCCCTGATTGTGGTCCTGTCCAGACGGGCCACTACCTTGGATGTGGACCAGGCCAACAGCATGAAGTGGTAGAAAAATGTTGGAACACTTTTGGATCCTGATCCTGTTTCCACTGGGCGGTGCCATCCTGAATGGGATCTTCGGAAAGCGCTTCTCGGAGCGAACGACTGCCTGGTTGTCCTGCCTGGCATCTGGTTCAAGCTTCTTTATTTCTCTGCTCGCCTTCTGGAAATTTGCGCAACTCCCCAGCGATCAGCGGATGGTCAGTCACCATCTCTTCACCTGGATCCAATCGGGGGACTTTGTTGCCGAGTTTTCTTTCCTGCTTGACCCTTTGTCGATGGTGATGATCCTGATCGTTACCGGTGTTGGATTTCTGATTCACATTTACTCTGTCGAATACATGGCAGGTGATGAGGGCTACTACCGCTACTTTGCCTATCTCAACCTGTTCATCTTTATGATGAGTCTTCTGGTACTGGCTGACAACTACCTCCTGATGTTTGTGGGCTGGGAGGGCGTGGGTCTCTGTTCTTACCTTCTGATCGGGTACTACCTGGACAAGAAGAGCGCCGGCGACGCAGCTAAGAAGGCCTTTGTTGTCAATCGGATCGGAGACGTCGGATTTATCCTGGGCTTGTTCCTGATGTTTGCCACCTTTGGTACCGTGAACTATCTGAAGGTCTTCGAAGCAGTCTCCCACCAGTTCCCACAGCCTCTAGGCGGATTCGGTGTTCTGGGAGCCATTACCTTACTCCTTTTCATCGGGGCCACCGGTAAAAGCGCCCAGTTTCCCCTGTATGTCTGGTTGCCTGACGCCATGGAGGGTCCCACTCCGGTGAGCGCCCTGATTCACGCAGCCACCATGGTCACTGCCGGGGTCTACATGATTGCCCGGTCGGCGGCCTTGTACAGCCGCGCTCCGGAAACCCTCGTAGTCGTTGCCCTGGCAGGTGCTCTGACAGCGCTGCTGGCAGCCGCCATGGCGCTGGTCCAGCGAGACATCAAGAAGGTTCTTGCTTACTCCACGATCAGCCAGCTGGGATACATGTTCCTGGCCGTGGGAGTGGGTGCTTTTGGTGCGGGGATCTTTCATTTGCTCACCCATGCTTTCTTCAAAGCTCTTCTCTTTCTGGGTTCCGGAAGTGTGATTATGGCCCTTCATCACGAGCAAAACCTGTTTAAGATGGGTGGTTTGAGAAGGCATCTCATGGTGACTTTTTACACCATGTGGATTGCCACCCTGGCGATTTCCGGTGTACCGCTTTTCTCCGGCTTCTTCTCCAAGGATGAAATTCTTTGGAAAGCCTTCAACAGCTTGTACGGTGGAACTTTACTCTGGTCCATTGGAATCCTGGTGGCCGGCTTGACCTCTTTCTATATGTTCCGCTTGATGTTTCTGGCATTTCACGGTCAGGAGAACTGGGCGACTGATGACGCCGAAATCCCCCCTCTCAAGATTCCTTCTGCTCTGGTCAGAGTGCCGCTGATGATCCTGGCGTTCTTTTCGGTAGTGGCCGGATACATCGGTCTGCCGGGATATTGGGGAGACAATCGTTTGGAAGGGTTTCTGGCGCCTTCCTTCCAATACCAGTACCTTGAGCCGACCGCTTCTGCTGCCGCCCACGAATCTCTGACCCTGGAACTGTTTTTGACGGCGGTCGCCATCCTTGCGGGACTCCTGGGCATGGCGATGGCCTACCAACTTTATGTGAGAGATCACCTCCTCGCGCACAGACTTGCCGAGAGATTCTCTCTCCCATACCGGCTCTTCCGCGGGAAATTCTTCCTAGATGAACTCTATGATTGGGCACTGCTTCGACCAGTCAGGAAGGGGGCTCGAAGCATACTGTGGAAGGGTGTCGATACCAGAATCATCGATGGCATAGTTAATGGGACCGCCTCGACGATGCAGGTCTGGAGCAACAAGATCAAGCGGATACAAAGTGGCTACGTTCGGGCGTATGCCGCCTGGATCCTGACCGGGGCAGTTTTGATCTCTCTGTACTATTACTGGACGTTCAGCTAGTCCATGATTCAGGACCGAAAAAATGCTTAGCCTTCTACTGTTGATCCCTGCTGTTGGAGCCTTGGGGATGATCCTGCTCCCACGCGACAGATCCGATCTCATAAGGAACCTGGCCTTATCAGTGTCTCTGCTCACTCTCACCTGCTCTCTCGGTCTTTTGTTGCAGTTTGATTCGCATGCGGGGCAGATGCAGTTTGTTCAGGACCAGATCTGGTTTGAAGTTGGTGCTATAAAGGTTCGATACCAGATTGGCATCGACGGTCTCAGTCTCTTCCTGGTGCTTCTCACGACCTTTCTGCTCCCTATCGCCATTCTGGCCAGTCGTCATATCGAGACCAAGCTGCGATCCTACATGTTCTTCATGCTTCTTTTGGAGATGGGAATCATTGGTGTTTTTGTATCCCTGGACCTGATTCTCTTCTATGTCTTCTGGGAAGTTACCCTCATTCCCATGTATTTTCTGATCGGGATCTGGGGAGGAAAACGGCGCATATACGCTGCAGTGAAATTCTTTATTTACACGATGGCCGGATCGCTGCTGATGCTGGCTGCCATCATTTCACTCTACTTTCTTAATCCGTCGAGAAGCTTTGACCTGATAGAAATCACCCACAAGCTTGCCAGCGGGGAGATGGTTCTTTCCCCCGTGGCCGAACTCCTTCTCTTTCTGGCCTTCCTCCTGGCCTTTGCTGTCAAGGTACCCCTGTTCCCTTTCCACACCTGGCTGCCCGATGCTCACGTTGAGGCCCCCACCGCTGGCTCAATTATTCTGGCCGGTGTTCTTTTGAAGATGGGAACCTACGGCCTCCTGAGATTCTGCCTGCCTCTGTTCCCGAATGCGTCTCTCACATTGGCTCCGGTCATCTCGTTCCTGGCGATCATAGGAATTATCTATGGCGCACTGGTGGCCATGGTACAGCCGGATATCAAGAAATTGGTGGCCTACTCTTCGATCAGTCACCTGGGTTTTGTGGTGCTGGGAATTTTCGCCTTCAATCTTCCCTCGATCGAGGGAGCCACCTATCAGATGCTCAACCACGGACTTTCGACAGGTGCGCTATTCCTGCTGGTGGGAATGATCTACGATCGCCGCCACACTCACCTGATCGAAGACTTCGGAGGTCTGGCCCAGGTGATGCCTCGCTACGCTGCATTCTTCATGTTCGTCGCCTTGAGCAGCATCGGTTTGCCGGGACTAAACGGATTCGTAGGAGAGTTTCTTATCCTACAGGGAACATTCTTGCAGCACCCCGGAAGTGCAGCCCTTGCTGCTTCAGGAATTGTTCTGTCGGCTGTGTACATGTTGTGGATGTATCAGCGAGTTTTCATGGGCAAGGTGGAGAACGAGCGAAATCGTCTTCTTGCCGATCTCAATACAAGAGAGCAGATCATCCTTCTGCCGATTATCATTCTGATCCTGTGGATGGGGATCTACCCCGGTCCGTTTCTGAGGAGGATGGACGCTTCACTGCAGATGGTGGTGGATCGAATCGAGCAGTCCCGAGAATCCCAAACCTATCGAGTTGAGCTCCGTGGAAATTAACTATTTGGCCCTGGCTCCCGAAATTGTTCTGTCACTGACGGGTATTGTGATCATGATCTTGACACCTTATCTTTCCGGGAGTCGAGAGAGTCAAACCGGGTATGTAGCGCTGCTGGGCATCGGCTTGGCCTTCCTCTTGGTCACCTGTAGCTGGAACCAAAACAGTGTGGCCTTTTCCCAGATGGTCTTTCAGGACAATTTCGGATCTTTTTGCAAAGTTCTTTTCCTTTTCTCAAGTGGAGCAGTCATCTGTGTTTCCATCCCCTATCTGAGAGGAACACAACTGCCTGCAGGTGAATTTTTCTCCCTCCTTCTCTTCAGCACTGTTGGGATGTCTCTGATGGCCAGCAGTGCTGACCTGGTCATGACATTCCTGGGTCTGGAACTCCTTTCGATCTCAACTTATGTCCTGGTTGGCTATAACGAGCGGGAGAGAAGATCCAATGAGTCGGCAATCAAGTATTTTGTTCTGGGAGCCTTTTCCACAGCATTTCTGTTGTATGGAATTGCCTTCATCTACGGAACTACCGGGTCTACCAAGTACTTGAAAATCGCTGAGGCCATTAGCAGTTATCAGAATGTTCCTCTAACCCTGCTGCTGGGACTGGGTCTGCTGATCGTGGGTTTCGGATTCAAGGCGACACTGGCCCCATTCCAGGTCTGGACTCCCGATGTCTACGAAGGAGCTCCGGTTCCCATCACCGCACACCTTGCAGTAGGATCAAAGGCGGCTGCTTTCGTGACACTGATCCGCATCCTGTACCAGCTGGCTCCGGATCTGAGTCCACACTGGCAATCGATTTTGTGGATCTCGGCCGTGCTCACCATGATGATTGGAAACCTGGCTGCACTCACTCAAACGAACATCAAACGCATGCTGGCGTACTCTTCAATTGCTCACGCTGGATACCTGTTGGTGGGCTTGATTGCCCACAGTCATTTGGGAGCCCAAAGCCTTCTTTTTTATCTGGTCTCCTATGCTTTGATGACCCTGGGCGCCCTGGCGGTTGTTCAGGTTTTAGGACGTCAAAACGAGGCCCATATCGAGATCAATGACTACACGGGCCTTGGCTATCGGCAACCTTTCCTGAGCGCTACCCTGTCGGTCTTCCTGATCTCTTTAGCAGGAATTCCAGCAACAGCCGGTTTCATGGGTAAGCTGTTTCTCTTCTCGGCGGCTGTGGAAAGCGGAATGTACGGGCTGGTGGTCATTGCACTGATCGCTTCGGCCGTTGGCCTCTACTTCTATCTACGAATCATCGTGCTCATGTATATGAGTCAGTCTGAGAACAGTGGGACTCCCGTCAGTGTTCCCCTCACTGTGCGGTTTGTCATTACAGTAATGGTGGCAGGAACTCTCTATCTTGGAATGTTACCCGGCACATTCTTGAAGCTAGCATGGAAGGCGGTGATCTTTTGAAGAAGGCGAAACAAAAGCTGGAGAACGAAATTAGATCTCTGGAGCGTGAGCTCAGAGAAGAACTCCCGGAGGCCTTGAAGAAAGCTATAGAAATGGGCGATCTGAGAGAGAACGCCGAGTATCAGACAGCTAAAGAGCGCGTGTCCTTTGTCCAGGCTCGCCTGGCAATGATTCGAGAGCGTTTGTCCAAGCTTTCTCTGATCGATCTCAGCAAGATCCCTGAAAACAAGGTCTCGTATGGCTCGACCGTGACGCTTCAGGATCTGGACAGGGACAGGGAGATCACCTATCGCCTGGTCAGCAGTGAAGAATCAGATGTTGCCAAAGGATTGATCTCCACCGTATCTCCAATTGGAAAATCCCTAATGGGACACGAAGAGGGAGATGAGGTTACGATCCACACCCCGCGTGGGGTGAAAAACTATGAGATCCTCAAATTGACAACCTTTCATGAGCAGGAAGATGGCTGAGCCCACTGAGCAAGTCTACTCCGTCTCCCCTTTTCCTCACGGAGTTTTACAGCATAACCCAAGGAAAAGTATGGGACAGGACCCGCTGTTTTGTATCGGCGGTCAGGGTTTTACTGGAAGATGACTGAGTCGGCAAGAAAGTTGGCGCGCAGACGATCTTTCAGAATGATGTTGGTTCCGTATATGTGCACAACTTCATGCGTTTCGCTTATGCTGCCGTCTCTGGATTCAATCAACAACAGGCTGTCCACGGTTCCTACATCGGTCCATTCCACGCTCAACAGGGTCTCCCCCGACTGGGTATCCGTTGCCAGGATCGCCACCTGCTGCCACTCCTGGGACCAGAGGAGAGTCCCTCCCAAACCGACTACTATCAACACCAAGCCCACAAGTACTTTTTTCATAACGATCTGATTATAGACGTTGGGTCTGAAAAAAGAGCCCGCTTGAAGAAAAGTGGAGTGAACTCTCTGTTCATCCTATTGGTGTAAAATGAGGTTATAGATCTGAGACCCGAATTTTTACCTCTTAACACCTTGAATTTACTCAGTTTACCAAGAAACAAATAGGCACCCAGAACCCTCGATAAGGCTCTGGGTGCGGATAGGGTGCAAATTTCGAGGCAAAAATTACGTCCCGATGACTTCAACCTCATGCCGGTGAGAGCTTGTGCTGTTCAGGGACGGGAGTCGGTTCATCGTCTCTCGCTGATTTTTGTCCGGTATCCAATGGCTATAAACCTTCATCGTGACTTGCGGGTTCGAGTGGCCAAGTTGCTGGCTGACGTACAGGATATTCGCCCCGTTGCACAAAAGCTGGCTGGCAAAGGTGTGGCGCAAGTCGTGAAAGCGGAAGGAACGGAGGCCCGTTTTGTGAAGCACCTTCTTGAAGCGAAGCGCCTTCACATGGTGCATGTCGAGAAACCCACCGTCTCGATTGGCGAACACCCAGACAGGAATCTCGCAGCCCTTCGCCATCGCCTCTTCCTGAGACTGGCGGCGAAGGT
>JAUXKG010000211.1 GCA_030624355.1 Acidobacteriota bacterium | reverse complement strand
GTGATCAGGTCTTGAAAGAAGGCTGCGGCATACGTTTGTGTGCCCTGGATCAGCCGGTCGCGAATGTTGAAACCCTTCCGCGGGCCGCCGGTGATGAAGACCTCTTCTTCATTGTCCGCAGTGATCCAGCGGGTATCGCCCCCAATGCTGATCAGGTGCCTTCCGGAGAAGTGTCTCTGCCACTGGGCATTTACGCCGAAGTCTTTGGAGGGAACCTCCTGAAGCAGTACCAGAGCTTCAGAAGTGCGGTCAGCCTCTACCGAGGAGAAGCTGCTCTTGAAGGTTTGAATGTGCGAGAACAGGTTGACCTGCCAGTCACTGCCATCAGAGGTATAGGCCCGTAGACCACCACCCAGATGGGTTTCGCGGGTGGAATTTTCGCGCAGGAGGGTTCCGTTGTCCCGGTCTTCATTGAAGAAGCGCCCGTTGTGAAACCAGGTCATGTTCGGACTGGGGGAGTATTCGAGTCTCCAGTTGCCGGTTTGATGCTGGGAACTGAAGTTGGTATCGACGGGTCCTCGTTCCTCTTTGCGAACCATTTTGTAGCCACCGGTGTTGAACAGACTGCCGCCTGCGGAGAAACCAAATTTCTCCAATTGATGACTACCGAAGAAATCCAGGTTGGCTGTCTCTCTCATCCCTCCCTGGGCGGAAACAGAAATTGTTCTGGGAGTTGGTTTTTTTGTGGCAACGTTGATGACGCCCGCCATTGCGGAGCTGCCGTAGAGATTGGAGAGACCTCCTTCGGCCACTTCTATGGTCTCGATCTGCGACTGTGGAATCTTGCTCCAATAGACCCAGTTGCCGAAGTGGTCGTTGTGGGGCATGCCATCGAGCATCACCAGTGATCGACTGACCCCGCTGGCTCCGATGCCCCGCAGTGATACCCCTTGCGAAGTTGGATGAGCCACCAGGCTGCTGGATCGGCGAAACAGGCTGAAGCTCGAGACCCGTTTGAGCAAGTCGTCAACGGTCAGGGCAGCAGCTCTTTTGATGTCCTCATGAGTCAGTAGCGAAACCTGATTCGGAACGTCAGCCAGTCTCTGCTCTGATCGGGTGGCAGTGACCGTGATCTCTTCGGTCAGGGGAGCCAGATCCAATGTCAGGCTGAGTGACGTGGTTTCTCTCTCGCTGACTTCGACCGTCTCGGTCAGCGATGTGAATCCTTCCAGTCGCAGCTTCAGCTCATAACGACCGGCAGGCAGATTGGGGAATCGAAAACGCCCACCAAAATCGGATCGATTGCGGCGATCCACTTCATCCGGCGATTCCGCAAGGTTGAGCAAGACGTTTGAGAGGGGCTGGCCGTCTATCGTCAGGACCTTCCCTTCAATGGCACCTGGAGTCTGAAGTTTCGCCTCTGATGAACCTGATGTCACAAAGGAGGGGGAGCTCCTCACATCGGTCACGGGCAAGACTCCCAAAGTCCAAAGCAGCAGACTTAGGCCCAGCCTGTTTGTCTTGTTCCCAAACGTCGTGTTCATGTTTTTCTCTCCGCACTTGCCTCGGTTGATCTCTTGTGCAATGTCTAACATCTGCAGCTACAAGTGGCAACAGGTATTTGCCGGCTCCACCCGGGCATTGTCATCGAACTAAAGGGAATCGTGTGGTCCCTGATCCGGCCTTGTCGGGGGTTGTTCCGGAATGCCGGTTTCCACTATCATGAAGTCATGGCTTGGTTTAAGAGAGACAAACCGGCACTTCAGACTCCCAGCGAGCAAGAGAGACGGGTTCGTACTGAGGGATTGTTTGATAAGTGTCCCGATTGTGGCAGTTTCATCTGGAAGAAGGAACTGGAGGGGAGTCTCTTCGTCTGTCCCAAATGCTCTTACCACCATAGGATCAATGCTAGCCAGCGTCTGAAGTTTCTTCTCGACAACGGTCGTTACCAGGAATTCGACTCTCATCTTGAGTCTTCCGATCCGCTTGGATTTGTTGACAGGAAGAGCTACAAGGAGCGGCTGGAGGCGGCTGTGAAAACCACCGGTGGCAAGGAAGCCGTGGTGAACGCCGAAGGAAGCATACAGGGACATGAAGTGGTCTGTGCCGCCATGGAGTACAGCTTTATTGGTGGCAGCATGGGCTCTGTGGTAGGAGAGAAAATCACCCGGGCAGTTGAGCGCTCGCTGGCCAGCCGCAAGCCCCTGGTTATCGTGTCAGCTAGTGGTGGAGCTCGAATGATGGAGGGAGTTCTTTCATTGATGCAGATGGCCAAGATCAGTACTGCCTTGGCACTACTTCATGAAGAACGCATCGCTTATATCTCGGTGCTGACGGATCCGACTACCGGAGGAGTGACAGCCAGCTTCGCCATGCTGGGTGACCTGAACATCGCCGAGCCCAACGCCCTCATTGGATTTGCAGGTCCCCGCGTGATCGAGCAGACCATACGCCAAAAATTGCCCGAAGGCTTCCAGCGAAGCGAATTTCTGCTGGAACATGGAATGCTGGACGCTGTGATTTCGCGTAGCGAGCTCAAAGAATTCATTGCCGACTGGCTGACCTTCATGACGAATGGCAGGTAACGGGTTTCCAATCGTCAAGCCTTTGAATGCTCCCCTTTCGCCCTTTCCCTCTCTCCAGTTTCCATGAACTACACTGAGTGTTTGGCTTATCTTGAAAAGTTGGGCGATGAAGTCCTCACGATGAAGTTGGGGCTGCAGAACATCCGAGCCCTGCTCGAGGCTCTGGATCAGCCCCAGTTGCAATTTTCCTCGGTAGTTGTGGCCGGTACCAACGGGAAGGGATCGGTGTCCCATTTTCTCAACGCCATCACTACGGCTTGTGGAATTCGCACAGGCCTCTATACCTCGCCGCACTTGGTCAAGGTGGAGGAGCGTTTCGTGGTTGGTGGGTCGATAGTGGAACCCGAAGTACTTGCTTCCTGTCTCACGCGTGTCAAAGACACCATCGCCCGACTGCAGCTTCCCCATCATCCCACCTACTTTGAAATCCTGACGGCCGCGGCTTTTCTCTGGTTCGCCCAGGAAGAGGTGGAGCTTGCCGTTCTGGAGGTGGGTATGGGGGGGAGATTGGACAGTACCAACGTGGTCGATCCTCTTGTATGCATTCTCACTTCAGTGGGTCTGGATCATCAGAAATTCCTGGGAGACACGCTGCAGGAAATCGCCCGGGAGAAGGCCGGGATTCTCCGAGCGGGATGTGCGTCACTGATGGCTCCCCAACCGGAGCCGGTGCGTCGGGTCTTTCTCGATGAAGCGGCCAGTAAGAAGGTACATCTGCATGAGTTTGACGACTCCGCGGTCGAGTATCTGGAGTGTACCGAGGGACGCTACGCCTTCCGCTTTCGCGGTCTACGATGCCAGCTTCAAATCCATGGTCGACACCAGGTTCAAAATGCTGCTCTGGCAATGGAGGCCTTTGAGCTCTTGCGCAGTTCCGATCATCAGGCCACCGGTTCCTGCATCAAGGATGGGGTCGAATCTGCCCAACTGATGGGGAGGATTCAGAGAGTACAGGAAAAACCAGCTGTCTTTCTGGATGGAGCTCACAATCAGGATTCTGCCAGGGCCCTGGCGGAGTTTTTGACTCAGCATACCCGCAGGCCCCGGACACTCGTTCTCGGTATGATGCGCGACAAGAATATGGCTGAAGTCCTGAAAATTCTGGTGCCATGTTTTGACCGTGTCTACCTGACGCGCGTTGATTCCCATCGTGCGGCCGATGTCGAGGAACTTCACAATCTCCTCCCTTCGGGAATACCGGTGGCCAATCCCCATGATGCCTACGATCAGGCCCTGGGAAGCTGTGCCACGCTGGTGGTGACCGGCTCTTTCTATCTTGTTGGAGAGATTCTGGGGAAAATATAGGGACAGAGTAGACTGTCCCTATATTTTTCTCTTTCAGCTCACTCCGAACTGACGGAGCATGTATTGGTAGAAGGGGTCGTGCGTGTATTCCCGAAACCAGTTCAGGGACAGAACGCAGTTTTCATATCTGCTGGCCAGTTTTCTGAAAACCGCAGTGCTGTAACAATCGGTTTCCAAATGGCTGGCCGCCAGGTAGCAGCGTCGTCCGGTATCCACGTAATATGAGCGGGGAAGGACATTCCTGCGCCCTTTCAGACTTTCCGGATACATCCCCAGGATGAACAGACTGTAATCCGCAATATGTTTGTACAACGATCTCCTTTGACTGCAGGAAATCTGGTTTATTTCCGCCATCATGTCCACCAAGTATCTCAGGTCCCCCTGCCTGCCATCTGGTGAATTGTAGAGATGATCGATTTTTACGAAGTGGATCAGCATCTCGCTGAGATAGGCCAGCAGATCCTTGTCGGGAAGAGAAGATTGCTTCATCGCCCGGCTGGTCAGGTTTCGGAAGAACCTTTTAAAGGGGTGTCTTTCCGGAAGTTCGTTCAAGGAAGTCATCTCAGCAAGAGCTGTGGGCAATTAGCGTGCCAATGAAGTATCATCCGGTAGAAAAGAGCTGTCACAGAGTGCTGAATTCTCTGCAATTTCGCCTTGATTAGGGCATTATTCCCCTTTGACAAAGTAGTTCTAGCCCGGCTGCCGGGAAGGTCCTTTTTCCGACCGGAATGTCAACCTGAGTGTACTAGTCCGGATTATTCATAGGTTCTTGTCACGAAGGCGAGCGGCACTGTAGTAGAGAATTTATGAATAATCCGGACTACTCGATCTCGAACAGCAGTTCCCCCGTCTTGACTCTCTTCTCCGGTTCGACGTTGCAGGTAATCACCTTGCCCGAGCAGGGGGATTTCAACTCATTCTGCATCTTCATGGCTTCGATGATGATCAGTCCCTGGCCCTTCTCGACCCTGTCTCCCGGGGCGGCCAGAACAGTGATCACCTTTCCCGGCATCTGAGCCAGAAGGGCTGTGGGGCCGGCCGTCTTGGTTGCCGCAGAGGGATGGTGTGTTACTGGTTTGACATCGCCGACTCGAATGGGGAAGCTCTGGTTGTGCCACTGCACGATGATCTCTTCTCCAACTTCGGAGATCAAAACGTCCTCGACCCGCCCCTCGATTTCAAGGGTCCAGCGTTCATGGACACGACTCAGGATCCGGACCGGCAAGCGGGCTTCCTGACCACTTCCCCTGACACTGACTTCAAAGGAGGGTCCCCTTGCGGTTGTGTCTCGCTCACGGAGTTCTACGCGATAGGACTGACCTTTGCAGTTGACTGCCAGCTTCATGCCACTTTTTTACCGTTACTAGCCCGGATTATGCATAGGTTTTTGTGACGAAGTGCTGCAGGCGCCGCGATGACAAGGCGTGCAACGAAGGGCCCCGCAGGCGTACTCGTGCAGTACGCCGAGG
>JAUXKG010000241.1 GCA_030624355.1 Acidobacteriota bacterium | reverse complement strand
GCTGCAGGACCTTCCGGTCGCCAATCTGTACGTCACGGATACGCCGCCCGACCACCTGAGATTTCAGCCCTCTTAGGATGGTTTCGACCTCCGGCAGTTCAGGCACTATTGCTATCCCTCCAGACTGACAAGAACCTATGCATGATCCGGGCTAACCACAGAGATCGCAGTATAGCAGATGAAAAAATGGAGAAAAGCGGAGTCAAGGGGAGACGGTAATCCGACTGACTTGCTCAACCATCAGGCAATACCGTCTGAGTCGGCTGACCCGTCTTTCCCTGGAACTTGAAAGCGGTGAGAAGGTAGAGGCCCCAGCCCCCGCAGGCGGCTGCCAGTGGCATATAATCTGTGGCGGCTGCCAGTGGCATATAATCTGTGAAGGAAGAGCCTCGTAAAATTTCGGGAGTAGATACCACAGTAAAGATCAGCAACTTCAGGCTGGCCTTGAATCCACCATCTCTTGTGAGGATGAAATAGGCTGGAGCCAGAAGCAGCACGTAGGAGTAGTCCTTGAATCGGGGAAGAGTCAACGCGTAGGCCAGACAAAAAAGAAACAGAACCAGCCTTTCTTTCTCCTCGAGAGAGCTCGAGCTCAAGACACTCAAGGCCTTCCAGCTGACAAAAGCCACGCCGGCAGCTACAACCAGGAACAACAATACTGGCACCTGCGGCATCACCGGGACTCCGATTTGAACGAACACCCAGCGCGAAAGGTCCTGGACCAGCGCCAAGCTGGAAGGATTAATGCGACCTCGATCACTCGCCTGCCCACCCAGTTCGTTCAGATTCTTCAAGAATTCACCCGACAGTTCGGGATCCGCTAGGACGGTCAGCAGGAGAAAGGACAGGAACACGCCCAGGGAAATAAAGAAGTATTTCTTTGCCTTGTCACTATCACAAAAACAGAGAAGCAACAGGAACAAAATCGGAGTCATCTTGAAGGCAGCTGCCAACAGAACAAAGGCACAGAAAAGTGGAAATCGTCGCTTCAGGTAGCTGACAAAAGCCAACCACAGCAGTAGTTGCTCAAACAGGGACACATTGCCCGATCTGAAATCCATGTAGATGGTGGCATTGAAGGCTAAAAAGCAAAAAGGATAAAACAGCACGTCTATCGACCGTCCCATCGATTGCTGCCAAAGGTAGAAGAGCCACGACAGTACCAAACACTTTATTCCCAGGTAGAGATAAAAGGCTGTCTGATATTCCAGTAGAAGGAAGGGCTGGAACACGTACAGCGTTAAGGGCGAATAGACATAGGCGAGTTCAATGGTCGGATTGAATATCTCTGCCAGCAGCTGGGTGTCATACGGGTTAAACCCCATAGAATAGGCTTTTGAGGCAAAGTAATAGGTCCTGAAGTCCCACTGAAAAAGGAACAAGAGCGCCAGAAACTTATGGATCAGGATGTAGCAATAGCGCAGCGCCAAAACCACCAGCACGATTTTGAACGCCTTTTTTAAAAACTCGGTATTCAACTTCAGTTCCGGCAAGAGGCAGGCGCACTCCTTAGATTCCGGCTCGAGGTACCGGCTTCAATTCACCCGTTCCACCCCAGGATCAACACCACGCTCAATAACCACACCACCACTGTCCCCAGAAGATGCAGGTCTTTGAACATCTCCCGCGAGGCATCCTGTCCGACCTCATGGTGATGGAGCAAATAGAGATAGCGGAAAAGGCCATAGGCCACGATGGGCACCGTGTAGATTAGAGCCTCGGTATGATGCTGAAGCACGGTAGCCTGGTCAACGGTGTAGAGCGCGTAAGTGACCAGAACGGCTGCGGATGTGGTGGTCAGCATGCTATCCAGAATTTTCTCGCTGTAGTGGTCCAGTACGTCCCGCCCGCTCTGACCCGAGGACCGAGAGGCCAAAAGTTCAGCCTGGCGTTTTCCAAAGCCCAGGAAGAGGGCCAGCATAATGCCGCAAAGCAGCAACCACTTTGAGGGGGGAATCCCGACTCCCACGGTTCCCACCAGAATGCGCAGAATGAATCCCGCAGCAAGAACAAACACGTCCAGGATCACTACCTGCTTCAGCCAGTAGGTGTAGAGTACGTTAAGGACAACATAGCTCAAGAGAAGTAACAGAGTGGTTGCAGAAACTTGGTAGCCAAGCCCCAGTCCGGCGGCCAGAATCACAATCGTGAACAGGACAGCTCCCCGGGGGGAAATGGTACCGGCCGCCAGGGGCCTGAGTCTCTTTTCAGGATGCAACCGGTCTCTCGCTCGATCCTGCAAATCGTTGAAGACGTAGATGCTGCCGGCCACCAGTGAGAAGGCGCAGGCAGCCAGCACCACGGAAAGGGTTAACCCGAGATCATTCCAGCCCTGGACAAACAGGTATCCGGTGAATACAAAACCGTTCTTGATCCACTGGTAAGGTCGTAGCAGGCGAATGGCTTCTCTAGTCCGCATTTCTCACAAGCTAAGTTTCTTGAAGACTCGTTCCGGAACCAAGCGAATGATCAACATAATGATCCTCCAGAAGCGGGGAATGTAATAGACACCAGCAGGCTTCTGTAGTGTTCGGCAGGCCAGCATACCCACACGTTCAGGGGAAGCGACCCAGAAAAGACCTTTCTTCCCGTAGGTCATGGGAGTGTCCACAAAACCCAGTTTCAATGTAAACACCTGGACTCCATGCCGGTCCAAGCGATTGCGCAATCCCTGAAGATACAAGCTTAATCCTCCCTTGGCAGCTCCGTAAACGTAGTTGCTCTGACGAGCCCGATCTCCGGCTACCGAGGAAAGGCCCAAGATAAATCCGTGCTTCTGGCCTTCCAGGACGTTGGCAACGGGAGCCAGCAGGGTGACAGCCGAGGTGAAGTTGATTGCCACGATTCTTCGGGCTGTTTCTCCATCATGGCTGTCTTGCGGCTGCTCTCCCAGATGACCGATGGCAAAGACCACACCGTCGATCCCTCCAAGAGTTCCGATAACTTTTTTAATAAAGCTGGCGTGATTGACAAAATCTTCCGCATCCACCTGGCCAAAATACGTTTGTATTCCATAGCGAATCCTCAAATCCGCAGCCATTCGTTCCAGTTCGAAGGAGTCACGACCAGCAAGAAAAAGGCCGGTTCCTTGACCGGCTAAATCCTCGGCAATGGCCTTCGCGATCGAGGAAGTGGCACCGAGAATCAACACTTTTTTCATCCCCGTGCTCCACCGATGCGTAGTCTTCGAGAGAGATCGGACGAAAAAACGTTTTCAGGATCAAACTCCCGTTTGAGATTCAGCCACTCCCTGTAGTCTGGATACATCTCTCGAAAGGACTCCGCCGACAAACAGGCATCCTTCCCAAGATACACCCGTCCTCCGTGATTCAGGACACACCGATCCAGCTTCCCCAGAGAACTGAACAGTTGACTTCCCGACACCGGTATATCCAACGCCAGGGTGTATCCCGGCTTGGGAAACGAAATCATTCCGGTCTCCTCACCAAAACGCTTCAGCACAACCAAATAGGAGGGAATCCCGTCACGTTTCAAGTGCTCCAGAATCTCCACTAGAGCCGCCGAACTGGTCTCGAAAGGAATCACGCACTGGTACTGGACGAACCCGTGTTTCCCGTACATTCGATACCACTTGTGAACAGAATCGAGAGGATAGAAGAAGCGATCATAATCAACGATGGCGCTGCTGTGGCTGCCCCGGAAACGCCTGTAGTAAAGACCATTGAAGGCACCAACTGACAGACGGTTCAAAACAAAACCGGGGAACTGGAAGGGAACGCTCCAGCATCGGCGGTGACCGAAATCCAAAGGCGTCGTCCTCTGTTGGGAAGAAAGGTCCTGAAGTCCGGCGTGATCTCCGTGAATCAGGACGCTTCGGCCCAGATGTCGACCCGAAGCCAGGCCGTCCACCCAAGCCACCGAGTATGTGTGCTGTCGATCCTGATCTTCAAGCAGCCGCATGGTCTCGTCCAAGTCTCTGGTGCTCCGATAATCCACCTGGATGAAGGCAGAGTCGATTCGTCGCAGACGCAAGGTGACGGCCAGGATCATCCCGGTCAGCCCCATTCCTCCCAGGGTTGCCCAGAAGAGATCGGAGTTTTCGTCCCGTGAACAGTTCAGAAACCGACCGTCAGCCAGCAGCAGGTCCAGGCTGACGACAAACCTTGAGAGTGACCCGTCTGTGTGATGATTCTTGCCATGAACATCACAGGCGACAGCACCAGCAATGGTGACGAACTTGGTGCCCGGCGTGACCGGCAAGAACCATCCCTGTGGCACCAACACCTGGAGAATCCGCTCCAGCGTTACACCCGCCTCGCAGGTGAGCACTCCGGTACCTGGATCGAAGGCTAGCAAGCGCTGAATGCGCTGAGTCAAGATAAGACCCCCACCTTCGTTCAGAGCCGCATCGCCATAGCTTCGACCCATACCCCGACCGATGTATGAGTGCTCTTCCCGATCGTGGAGTATGTCAGCAATACCCTGCACCTTCTCGGGCCGGTAGGTTCGGCCGGTACTGCGAGGATACTGTGCCCAGCCACTGAGATTTCTCTCGATGAATTTTTCCATGGAAGCGGCCTAAACGCCTCTATTCACGGGCACTGCGGCCACAAATATCATACTAAACCAGAGAGACAAAGACGCCCTTTCCATAGGCATCACCCTGGAGGTTGATTCTGTTGGCTTTCAACGAATAGCACCCTGCACAGTGCGGAATGGAGCGGCAGAAAGGCGTACCTCCCGCACCCAATCCACACCCGGCAATGTACCTCTGATCAACACAGGGAAAGGGGGGAGCACCCTTCTAACTAATCCCGGAACCCTTCCAGGCCAAGAAAGCAAACCTCTCTGGGCAGTCAGCGCATCTAATCCACGGGTCAGAAGCTAACACTGTAACTGATTCCGGGATCTCTCCCTCGAACCAGAAGAAAGGAGAAGGTGTGCCT
>JAUXKG010000217.1 GCA_030624355.1 Acidobacteriota bacterium | reverse complement strand
GAAGAGACCATGCTGTTGTCTTGTCTGACCTTGAGTTTGTTGTTTTTTCCGACTCCAATCCCTTCACTTCAGCCCGCCCCACAGGATAAATTTGCACAAGTGGAGATCCAAACGGTTCCCGTTCGTGACGGCCTCTACGTGCTTGTCGGTCGTGGCGGCAATATCGGGCTGTCAGTAGGCGCCGACGGAGCCTTTCTGGTGGACGATCAGTTTGCACCTCTCACAGAAAAAATTGAAGCAGCAATTCGAGCGGTCACCGATGACTCGGTGCGATTTCTGGTCAACACGCACTGGCACGGAGATCACACTGGAGGCAATGAGAACTTCGGTAAGAGAGGAAGTATCATCGTTGCCCACCGCAACGTGCGCCAGCGAATGGGTGTCGAACAGTTCCGAACGATTCTAAGTCAGGATCGAAAGCCGCCGTCTCCGCCTGGAGCTCTACCCAAGATCACATTCACGGATGAGATGACCTTTCATTGGAACGGAGAGGAGATCCGTGTCTTCCATGTCGAACACGCCCATACCGATGGCGATACCATCATCTACTTCACCGAGGCGGAAGTATTCCACATGGGTGATGTGTTCTTTAACGGACGCTACCCCTTCATCGACCTAGACTCGGGCGGAAACGTCAACGGGATCATTGCGGCCGCGGAACGAGTGCTGGCCCTTTCCAGCTCCAGGACCAGGATCATTCCGGGCCACGGCGAGCTTGCCGGGCCGGAAGATCTGCGCGCCTACCGAGACATGTTGACGGAGGTGAGAGATCGGGTTCAGATTCTGGTGAACGACGGTAAGAGCGTCGAGGAGGTGGTGGCCTCTCATCCCACGGCTCCTTTCGACGACGAGTGGGAATCGTCGCGGCGGGATCGCTTTGTGAAGGGCATTTACTATAGCCTCAAGGGCCACTAGCACAGATAGCCTGAGCTTCTTCAATTGAAGGCGGGCCTGCACGTATTAAGAATAGTGGGAGGAACGAGATGAGTGAAAAAGACTGGTTGAGTACCTATGCCGAGGGTTGGATGAAGGGAGATCCGAAAACAATCCTCGAAGTAGTGACCGATGATTACATATTTGACGATCCAAACGCTGGTCGAATTGGAAAACAGGATTTTCCAGACTATATGAATCAGCTAAAGGAGACAGTTTCCTCCTTGCGGGGTGGAGAGTCTGAGAGCCAGTTTATGGAGCTTTCCGAGGTGGTGACTCAGCAGGATGGCGACGGTCTGACGGCATGGTGTTGGTGGTCCATTCCGGGAACTGAGATCATGGGCAGTGGCCTGATCAAGGTGGGGCCGACTGGCGTACTCTCCGAACGTATCGCTTATTACACAAGACTCGGATAAGGCTCGGGTGCGATATGCAAGGCTGAAATTCGTGACGCAGCCGGCCTTTTCATCGACTTCTACCTCTTGGGGTGATAAGATTCGGTGCAGAGAAAAATCCTGCTATATCCGGGAGAGTCGCCGAAGGGAGGGCGACATCGGACCTGAGTGGTATTCTGTCGTTGCTGTCTTGCTTTACCCTCTCCTTTGGGTTCGGTCATGATGTTAAGCATCTGGAGTGGGCCACTATGAAAAGAACGCTCTTTACCGGGATTGGAATCGCCCTGGCTGTAGTGAGCAGCACTTTTGGAGCTGGACCTCCTGAGTTGCAGCCGGTGCCTGCACACAGTCCTCACCGTACCGTTCTGGATCGCTACTGCGTCACCTGCCACAGTCAACAATTGCTGACGGCCGGATTGTCCCTGGAAAGCCTGGATGTCGAGCAGGTCAGTGAGGAAGCCGAGATGTGGGAGAAGGTACTGGGCCGGCTACGCTCCCGTGCCATGCCTCCTGTCGGTATGCCCCGGCCTGAGGAATCGGACTACGACGCCTTTATCTCTTATCTGGAAGGGGAGCTGGACCGGGCGGCCGAGGCCAGTCCCAATCCAGGCAGCTTGCCCGCCCATCGGCTCAACCGCACCCAATACACCAATGCGATTCGTGACCTGCTGGCCCTCGAGGTTGATGGAAAATCGCTTCTTCCTGCCGACAGTTCGAGATACGGCTTCGACAACATCGGGAATGTTCTGACGATATCGCCGATGCTGTTGGAAAGATACCTGTCCGCAGCACGCAAGATCAGTCGCCTGGCCGTTGGAGACCCTGCTACCTCCCCGGTCTCTGAGATCTACACGGTTCCCAAGTATTTGAAGCAGCATGAACGAATGAGCGAAGACCTCCCTTTCGGGTCGCTTGGCGGAATCGCCATTCGCCAGAACTTTCCGCTGGATGGTGAGTACGTTATCCAGATCCGCCTGCAAACAAACTTTAGAAGATATATCCGCGGCCTCCAAAGGGCGCGTCAGCTTGACGTTCGCCTGGATGGCAAAAAAATCAAGCAATTTTCGATTGGGGGCCAGCACAAGGGCCGATCGTCATTTATTTTTACAAGTGCTGGAACGGGAGACATCGAGCAGGAAAATTACGAGCGCAGGGCGGATGAAGCCTTGGAAGTCCGTTTCCCGGTCAAAGCGGGTCCGCGGTTGGTTGGAATCGCCTTCGCGAAAGAGACTGTGATGCCTGAAGGTCCCTATCAAGCGCCGCTGACCCAGTATGATTTTACCCAGTACAAGGGAGGAAACCCTGCCGTACGCACTGTCACTATCACTGGTCCTTACAACGCGAAAGGAGTAGGGGAGACCCCCAGTCGCCAAAAAATCTTTGTGTGTTATCCAGCCACACCTGAGGAGGAAGAGCCGTGCGCCGAGAGGATTCTCTCCGGGCTGGCCCGTCGCGCCTATCGCCGGCCTCTCAGCGACGGGGACCTGCAGACTCTGCTCGGCTTCTATAGAGTTGGACGGAGTGAGGGTGGGTTCGAAGTCGGAGTGAAAGACGCACTGGAAAGAATTCTGGTGGGCCCCGAGTTTCTGTTTCGAGTCGAGTCTGAACCGGAAAACGTGGCACCTGGCACCGCCTATCGCATCAGCGATCTGGAGCTGGCCTCCCGCCTGTCCTTCTTTCTCTGGAGCAGCATCCCCGACGATGAGCTTCTGGGGCTGGCTGAAAGTGGGAAGCTGAAAGATCCTTTAGTGCTGGAGCAGCAGGTGCGGCGTATGTTGACCGATTCTCGCTCCAGGGCGATGGTGAACAATTTCGCGGGACAATGGCTGCAGCTGCACAATCTCCGATTGCTGAGCCCGGATCCCGAGGTATTCTCCTATTTCGACGACAACCTACGGGAGGCCTTCCAGAAAGAGACGGAGCTTTTCTTCGAAAGTCTCATGCGGGAGGACGGCAGTGTGCTGGATCTCTTGAATGCAGACTATAAGTTCGTCAACGAACGTCTGGCCCGCCACTATCAGATTCCCAATGTCTATGGCAGCCACTTTCGGCGCGTCACTGTGAACGATGAGGCCAGGCGAGGCATACTGGGCCAAGGCAGTGTACTGACCGTGACCTCATATGCCAACCGAACCTCTCCCGTTTTGCGTGGCAAGTGGGTGCTGGAGAACATTCTGGGGGCGCCGCCGCCGCCGCCGCCGCCCCATATACCGGAACTGAAGGATCGCGACGAGAGCTGCAAGAAACTCTCGATGCGCCAGCAGATGGAGCAGCACCGGGCCAACCCCGCCTGTTTCGTTTGTCATGCTCGGATGGACCCGTTGGGTTTCGCATTGGAGAACTTTGACGGGATTGGCGGATGGCGAACCATCGATGCCAACGCCCCGATCGACGCCTCGGGAGTGCTGCCTGACGGAACCACTTTTGAGGGTCCGGCAGGACTTCGCAAGGTATTGCTGAGTCGCAGTGAAGAATTTGTCACCAACGTGACCGAAAAGCTTTTGACGTATGCCCTGGGCCGGGGAGCTGAGTTTTACGATGCTCCAGCCATCCGCAAGATCGTGCGGGAAGCCGCTCCCGGCGACTACCGATGGTCGTCGCTCATTATGGGGATTGTCCAAAGCACACCATTTCAGATGAGGAGGTCTAAAGAGTCATGATCATCACCAAGAGAGTCCTTCCACGCCGCACGTTTTTGACCGGAATCGGTGCCACGGTGGCTTTACCGCTGCTGGACGGAATGATCCCGACCCTGGGCGCCGCCGGTAAAACGGCTGCCCAGCCGGCCAAACGCCTGACATTTGTCTATACCCCCAACGGAATGTATATGGACAGATGGACGCCGGCAACAGAAGGTGCCGCTTACCAGCTGAGCCCCATTCTGGAGCCGCTGGCCCCATTTAAGGATCGCTTTCTGGTTCTGAGCGGACTCAATCACCATGCTGCCGATTCAAGGCCTGGCGAAGGCAGGAACGCTCCCCATGAGCGAGCCGGAGCCACCTTCCTGACGGGCGTTCACCCCAGAAGGGAAGTCAACCTGGGAATTTCGGTGGACCAGATTGCCGCCAGGGCACTGGGCCGGCAGACCCAAATGGCCTCGCTCGAGATCGGTCTGCACAACCCCGATATTGTAGGCAATTGTGAAAAGGGCTGGAGCTGCGCCTTCACCGACACCCTCTCCTGGCGCGGACCCACTACGCCAATGCCGATCGAAAACCAGCCCCGTGCGGTGTTTGAACGTCTCTTTGGCGAAAGCACCGATCCGGCCGTACGGCTGGCCCGAATCCGGAAGGAGCAGAGTCTTCTCGACTCGGTGACCGAGGCGGCCACGCGTCTCCAGATCTCACTGGGCCGCAGCGACCGTGTTCGGCTGGACGAGTATCTGGAGGCGATTCGCGATGTCGAGCGGCGCATTCAGCTGGCCGAGCGACAAACCCGGGAACCGGTGTTGTCGGAACCTGCCGGTGTTAACCTTCATACCGGCGAGGAGTTGCCTATTATGGAGCGCCCCGCGGGTGTTCCGGAAACCTTTGACGAGTATTGCAAGCTAATGTTTGATTTGCAGGTTCTGGCTTACCAGAGCGACCTGACCCGCGTCACTACCTTCATGATGGGCCGGGAACAGAGCCATCGGGCCTTCCGAGAGATCGGCATTTCCGAGAACCACCATGCCTTGTCACACCACCGGGGTGATCAAGCCAAGCTGGACCAGGTATTTCAGATCAACCTCTTTCATGCTGAGTTGTTTGCCTATTTCCTGGACAGGATGAGTTCGACGCCGGACGGCGACGGTTCGCTGCTCGACCATTCCATGATCATGTACGGCAGCGCCATAAGTGAAGGCAACGAACATCTGGTTCAGAATCTTCCCATCCTGTTGGCAGGCGGGGGAGGAGGCCTGATCCAGGGAGGCCG
>JAUXKG010000082.1 GCA_030624355.1 Acidobacteriota bacterium | reverse complement strand
TCACGGGAGGCCAGAGGAACTGATATCCAAAGTTAATATGGGGAATGTCGGTTTATGCATTATCCGGGCTGAAGAGTCGAAGTGATGTCCGCCTCACGCGGATCTGCCTTCTCGGTAGCCTTGTTTCGACTCCGCGTCAAGTTGGGGAGAGAGCTCGTCACTGTTTTGAGTTTTTTGCAGGATTGAAGTGAGGCTTGCCCACACCACCGTGATGGTGAGCAGGCAGGTGACCAAAAAGTCCAGCCCCAGGACTTGCATCAGGCGTTGCGAGGAAGCCCCCGGAACGAAGGGCTGGAGGATGGAGACGGCTAGTGCAGTATAGATGAGTGCGCGAATCCACCTGGGAACGCTTGTACCTCGGGAGGCAATTAGACCGGCCAGCATGGCCGGCCAGACCAGCACGGTTCGGGAAAAATGACTGGAGGTCTCAAAGAGTACCAGGGCGCAGAAGATCACACCATGCTCCATCCATCCGGGCGATGCGGCCCTGGCGCGGGCCAGCAGAAGCAGTCCACCGTATCCCGCGGCCACCAGCACCAGGCACAGTGTCCGAATCAGATTGGGGTTCAAAGAGGCCACCTGAACCAGTTGGTAGTTCGAATCAGACAATTTGGAGTAATCGATCACCGTGAGATAGCGCATCAGGACGCCGCGCAGGGACTGATTGGGTGGCGGATTGCTGATGGCGAACCAGGTTTGGCTGTCGGCGAACTGCGGGGATATTTCCTGTTCAAACCACTGGCCAAGCAGCTCTATGTGCTCGCTAAAGCCAAAGTAGATCACCGGCACCATAGTCAGGCAAACGGTGAGCAACAGGACCCAGGTCACGGTTCGCCACTGTCTTCTGGCTGCCAGGTAGGGAACAAAAAACAGAGGCCAGACCTTCAGGCTGATCCCCAGAGCCAGAGCGAAAGCAGCGGCGCCAGGACGTGTTTCCAGGTGAATCAGCGCCATGGCGACCAAAACGAAGATGAAAAACTGAGCGTTGCCGGAGCGAAACTCCTGGACCACGTAGGGACCCGCCAGCAGCAGTGGCACCAACCACTCTTGTACTTTTCCTGTGCCTTCCAGCCTGGAGTAGAGAGAGCGGGTCAGCATCACGAGCAGGGTGAGTTTGAAAATAACCCAGATGACGGCAGCCCATTGAAGGGGAGGCAGCGCCAGGGGTGAGAAAACCAGCAGGAAAAGGGGGGGGTACCGATAGATCATGGGCGCTCCCACACCACTGGCCTCTCCGTAGACGGGACGGGTTCCATCGAAGACCCCTCTCGCTCCATAGTGATAGACCACAAAGTCACGAGGCTCTTTGACTGCGTATTGAACGAAGTAGGCGAGCACAAGGAGGCCGACCAGGATGAGAAGAGGTTTGATATACGGGTTGACAACTTCTCTCTGCATGAATCGAAGACCCCAATAGAGTGAGCCGCCCCTCCGGGGAAGCAGGAAGGCTGCAGTTTACTGGATCTCTGATTCTATCGCGAGCGCAGGATGGAGCCACCCGATGGGTGGTCTGCACTAGGGGCCTTCCGGGCTAAATTGTCTTGCACTCTATTGCAATAGAACGTACTGGTCTTGAGACAATCCAGGTTTAAAGTAGAACGGGTTTGGTGGACAGAAGAGCATCGCTCTATCCAGGACTATGTCGGCCTGCGGACAGGTGTCAGTCAAAGGGGGATAGTCGCGATTCGGCCAGAGGAGGACTTCTATCACTTTGTGGGCTCACCAAACTTTACACTTCGGGTTTTCAACAATGGCCAGGAGTTCGCAGGTACGAGTGGTGCTGATATCAATGACGACTCACTGGTTTTTCAAGTCATTTATGAGCCTTCTACGCATATCCAGGTCACTGCACTGTTTACAGGTGACATCGAAGAGCGACAAGGTCAGATGTTGGTTGAGCAGTACGGTGATCAGTTAAAGTCGGACATTGTGAAAGTGCCGCATCATGGCTCAGCTCACCTTTTCGAACCGTTCTCCGAGAAGGTGGCTGCACGTTTTGCCTTTATTTCTTCTAGTGGTACCCATCGTGGCTACAGACATCCGCGGAAGTATGTCGTGGACCTATATGGGGAAACAGCCTTTGATAGCCTGACTTAAGACAAAGATATCCTCATGATCCACGGATACACCCCTGTCGGTTCCAAAGCGCCGTGATCCTACTTCCAGTTCAGAATGTGTTTTTACGCTGAGGTTGTATTGCAAGGAGTCGGGGTGAGGTTTGAAGATGAGGAGCTCATTCTCTTCTGCAAAGAGACAGGTGGAAACTCCCAGGAGTAACAGGATGAACAATGCCATCGAGAGCGTCCGCTGAATGTTTCCGACTCTTACCCCTATCATCTCCTTCTGGTACTCAACAGTGCAGGAAATGTCTACCCTGCGGGAGGAACATGTTCCCACCTCTTTCTAATTGGTTTTCAGCCAAGCGCGCTTCTTGGCAAGATCGGTTAAAAACTCGTCGACTTCACCAAACCGATACCAGGTGGCAAAGAAGATGATCTTTCCATCCATATCCACGATAGTCACGCCGTTGGAGGTGCTGCCATAGAGGTCGTTGACAACCGAACTTCCAGGCTCACCGGGTGTCACTTCATCTACCAATGTAGTGATCACCTGTTTCTCGCCGGTCGTGATTTCACTCAACTTCCGACTGTACAGCGCTCGCTCAAACCTCTCCTCAGTAGTTTGAGCCTTCCATTCCAGATGAGCCTCCCTGTTGTAGACGCTAAAGAACTTGACGGGTAGACCCTCGCCTTCCCATTTTTCCACTAGTTTTTGTGTGGCCGCAACCTGCGCCAGATAAGGCGTTCAGGTGGAACTCCCGGTCTGGATAACTACGACTTTCTTGCCCCTGAAGTCACTCAGTGTGTGGGTATTCCCATCGAGACCCCTGAGTGAAAAGTCGGGTGCCATCAGCTCCTTGTCCTTGTAGTTGTTCATTTCGTCTCTGGAGTATGAGAACAGTGGTGTAGAGAGGAACAACACCAGCGATATGGCGAGTGAAACAGTGAGGGAGGTCTTACAACTCTTCATTTGATTCATCTCCTTTCTAGTTCATCCCGTCTCCTCCCCCCGATAAAGAAGAGATTTCCGCTTCGATGGCGAACGAATGTCACATTGTTTTCTGTAAAGCCTTTTCAAGATCGCTGGCCTTCACTACCTGGGCTTTGAAGGAAAGGTTTCCTTTTTCGTCCACAATGAAGACGCCGGCAGGAACCGATCCATAGGCTTGGTAAACAACCTCCTCCATATCATCTACTAAAATCTTGGAGCCCATTCTCTGTCCGCTCTGGACACCATACTGGAACCGCAACCCCTTAGCTCTCTGATACTTTGAAAAGTAATCGTCAGCCTGCCACTCGAACTGCTGCTCTGCCGTGTAAATGGTTAGGAAGGTCACTCCCTTTCGCCTGTATTTCCTGATCAATTCATTTATCGGTTTAATCTGCCCCAAGAAATTCGTTGTGGTGGAGCTCCCGAACTGGATGACGACGATGTCGCCCTCCAGGTCGCTTAAAGCGAATTCTCTCTCAGCCAAGTCCTTAAGCGTAAACTCCGGAGCCTTTTCCCCTATCTGGAGGTCCTCAAACCTCCCAGAGAAAGCCTCTGTGGAAAGCAAAGCCATGAACAGAAGACACAATACCAAAGGCACCCGAATTCCAAGTTCTCTCATATGCCATTCACCGAGAAATGTGTAGATTCTATTTACAACCTGGAAAGGTCGACTCCTTCCCCTCAACAGGCACTTCTGAAATGCAGAAGAAATATAGAAGGGGTTTCCGCACTTAATAAGGATTGTATCTAGGAGAATCAGGAAGGGTCAAGTGTTCCTTTGGCTGAAACTGGACGGAGTATGCAATTCGAGGCCGAGATCCGCTAGAGGGGATCCACGCGAAGAAAGTAGAGGGGCGGGCGCTGTGATTCGGGTTTCTCCAACAACTCTTTGACAAGCGGGTACTTTCTTTCAAAGGCCTGAAGAGCGATTTCTCTCTCAGCAGGGTCTGTAATCAGAGCTACCCTCTGCTCGAACAACTGACTTCCGATCTTCAGGCGTACTCGGGAATCCCGGACCACATTTCGGTTCCAAAACTTGGCCTCCGGAAACTCCCCCCCCTGGTAATAGATGGTGAACAGGTACAACTGTCCATTGTGTGTGGCACAGGAGATGGTCACCGAGTGGGGAATCCAATACCAGGTCCGGCTCTCCAGAAAAATCTGCGGAAATTCGTCACTGAAGGACCAGTCATCGACGGGTGTCGTGACGAGCTCTCCACTCAGCCACAGTCCGGGAGTGTTTTCCCGAGGCTCGCAGCCGACGGCCAGAGTGGCAATGAACGCCAGTGCAAGAACATTCTGTAACACTCTGAAAGCCGCTGGCATTTCTTTGCTGACCTCCGGATGAACAAAACCGATTCCTTTGCTTTCTCGGTATACTACCACCCGAGTCAATTTTCACGGTGACTCAGGGGACTTGACGCTCGGAATTCCTCCCTCAGACTGCCAGTTTCGTGCCTGACAGGAACAGATGAGATGTTCAAACAGAGCGTAGAGCCAGGACAGAGAGAATGAGCCAGTTGGAAGAGATCCGCAACGATTCAGCGACCGCCCTGGAGAGAAAGCCTCCGCTTTGGCAGCGTCTGCTGCCCTGGCTGATCACTGCAGCCTGCTTCGTCTACCTTTACGGTCGTCTCGATCGGGCGGTTCAAGCCGAGGACAGCGAACTGCTTCCCTACCTCACAGAAATCTTTGCCAGGGTCAACTGGTGGCAGTGGCTGGCGTTGATGGTCCCATACTCCACGTTTTTTTTCGTCATTGACAGCCTGGTCGTCTGGCGTGTGATCAATTGGTTCAATGCAAAACTCAGCTATACGGAAATCATTCCCATTCGGGCCAGTGCCTACATTCTCTCCCTTGTGAACGAGCAGGTGAGCAAGGGTGCCATAGCGCTCTACCTGAATCGCCGAGACGGCGTGCCCGGTTGGGAAGTGGGCTCAAGCATGCTCTTCATCATGTTCTGCGAGTACTACTACCTGCTCACCTGGGCGACGGTCGGCGTCATGCTGCAGTGGGATCGTTTTCCCAGGACCTTTCACCTGATCCCTTGGATTGCCCTGGCTTCTGCTGCCTTTTTTGCGCTCTTCCATCTTTTCTTCAGCGGCAGAATCGGCTCGGAGATCGCTTTGCGCGATCGACCCATCTTCCGCTCGTTTCGGCTGGCCAAGGTCTGGCACTACTGCACCATCATCTTGTTGCGCTCCCCCATGATGCTGGGAGCTGCCGTGGTCTATACACTGGTGCTGCGGCTCTTTGGTGTGGCCACGACCTTCGGTGAAATGCTGGCTTATCTGCCTGTGATCTTCTTTGGTGCGGCCACTCCCGGACCGATGCGCTCAGTCGCGATTCTGCTGTGGGTCGTCCTCTTCCCCGAGAGGCCCGCCGAGATGACCACCTTCGGATTCGTCCAGCACAATTTCTTCATCTTCTTTAATGCGGGAATCGGACTGCTTTTTCTGCGTCGGGCCACCAGGGAGCTCCTCGCAAAAGCGAGATGACGCTATCAGCCCGGATTATGCATAATCCGGGCTAGACGCTGAATCATCGAAAGCAGCGTGCTCACCACCAGCATCCAGGCGACAGGAGCCAGCAGAGGCTGCAGGAAACTCAAGCCCATACGAATGAGCACATCGCCACACAGCGGAACGAAGTAGAGAATCCCGTTGTAGCGACCCAACTGGTTCATGCAGAGCTCGCTCTGCCGACGAAACCAGTACGAGTCCATGACATACTGGGCAAAGGCTGCAGCGATTAGAAGTGGCAGGATCCAGGGAAAGGCACCGCGGGTAGCCCCCGCAACCAGGCCGCTGGTAACGAAGAGAAAGTCGGTGGTGTGATCGAAGGTCCTACCCGGCAGGCTGGCGGTTCCTCTCCACTTTGCGATGGGTCCATCGAGCAGATCAGTTGAGATGGCGGCCACAATCACCAGTGCAGCAAAAATTGCAGAATCTGCATCCTCCCTTGCCATGAGATAGGCCAAGGGGACCACTAAAAAAAGACGAACAGCCGTGAGTGAATGGGCCATTAGTGTCGTGACAGGGTAGACATGGTATTAAGAAAAGAATACAGGCTCTCTCAGCGGCTCTCGGGCACCGCCTCCATCAGCAACTTCAGCGCGTTCTTGAGTCACTCGTCGCTCGGATCCTGGCCCGGGTAGGAAGTGGACGCTTCATGTGACCTCCTTATCTGAGAAAGGCACAAGCTGTCCTGCTCAATTGAACATGCGAACGTAGTGTCCGTCTTTGAAATCACTGAAGAAGGCGTCCAGCATGGGATGGTCAATGGGATCGTGCAGTTCATCCGGTTCGAGGTTTTGTTCTGCAACGTAAGTCATATGCTGCGCCTCGTGCACCAAGACATGGTACCAGGGCTTATCCTTAGGCGGCCTGCTCTGGGCCACTTGTTCATACCAGGCTTCCGTGCCTTGAAAAGTGGCATCCACATCCACGATGACTCCGCGATAATCAAAGAGTACATGGTGGATCAGCTGACCAATGGCGAATTTGCAGGTTGATTCGTTCATGAGCCTGGATTAGTGGAATTGACTAGTTCTCTGTGACACGTTTCACCGGAATCTGTCCCAGCTTGCGATAAAACTCCAGATATTCTTCGGGTTTGTAGTATTGCATCCGCTCTTCGCCATACAAAACATCCAGGTGCGGATGACTGTACTCGTAAGTGAGGCGCGGATCATCCATTCTGAACGGCATATTGGCAATGTACTCGTCATAGGAAACCAGCCTGGCCTTGGGAGGTCTCAGTTTTCCGTCCTCGGTCAAGACGGGAATCCAATCCGTTTTCAATACCTCATCTGGGTCACCATATTTGGCCGCCAATGCCCGAACCTCCGGATCGTCTATCACCGTAAAGTGACCACGATCCACCAGCTTTACACTTCGCCCATCGCGGGTGTGAACAATGTAGGTCGTGAACATCAGGTGCAAGTGATAGTGATTGACGGGCATGTCCATGAGCATTCCCCACCAGGACGCACCCAGCGTTCCGTAACCGGCGTGTAGAGCTCCTTCCCGATCACGCGGAAAGCCCCATGAAATCTCCATCGGATCACGCTGCGCAACACCCTTCAGCTCCTCCACCTCCATGGGGCCGATGATCTTGGGATTGGTGCCGAATGCAAACTCCATGATCCAGCCCGTCCCCGGACGGGCGTAACCCGGGTACTGGATGTCCTTGGTCAAATCCAAGGCCTCTCGCCACAGGTCTCCGTAGTAGTCGCCCCCCTCGATCTTCGTCAGTTCTCCCCGATCGTGCCACAAGGTCAGTTTCGGGACCAGGCCCCGCTGCGTAATCTCACCCGTCAGCTTACCTTTAAAGTCGGTCTGCTTGATGGCCCCGTAGCGGGGTGTGCCTCCGATATGGCCGGCAAAGTCTGCGTACTCGGAACGGCCCGGGCGCAGTGATCCGAAGGTGCTTTCGTATCCTGGAACCTTGATTTCAGGATGAGTCCCCTCGACGATCTCCCACCATTCGGGATACCATGTAAAGGAGGCGTCCGAGCCTTGTAAATCGGTAATTTCCACCCGTTCAGCATTGCGGATGATGGCCCACGCCTTGGCATCGATCAGGTCCATGATTTCGCCCGGGTAAATGGTACCCACGCTGGCCAGCAGCTCGGGTGTGGTCCAGGCATGAACGCCACTCAAACCTCCGATGGGATTTCCCCCTCCCACGATCACGTCGTAATACTTGGCCGATTCCTCGGTCAGCCCAATACCGGCGTTGCGCAGCATGGGACCGCCGCTGCTTCCAAACCCGTAGCGTTTCTCCGGCTTTTTGTTAAAGTCCTGATCCAGCCGCTCCTTCATCATGCTGATGACCTGACTGGCCCACTCCTCATTTCCGGTCTGGCCAAAGCCAAGCACGGCCATTGGCCGATCTCGAATCACAACATCGACCTCGCAATTCAACTCTCTCAAGGCTCGAATGAACGCTTCCGTGACCCAGGGATGGGCCCGACTGGAAGTTGAAAACAGTACTCGTTCCCCTCCCTTGATGTTCCAACCCAATCGTTGGCCAATGAAGTCTCGCTGAAGAACGAGCCTGGCGAACGGAACCAACTGATCCACTGAGGTAATCCTGGGAACCAACGGTGCCCGTGCCTGTGTCATGTCCTGCTGGGCCTGCAAGGCCAGGGAAGGCCCCGCCAAAGTAGCGAATATCAATCCCATCACGGCTCGTCTTCTCATCTCGACCTCCCTTTAGTCCGCCGCCAAAGCGACGACTTCCTGATCACCGTCCTACCTCAGATTGCGACAATGGAACAGAGTCTGATCGACCACCAATGTCCTTTACCGTTCTACGAGTTAGATTAAGTCAAATACTAAGCCCTGGAAGGGTCAAAGGCAATGGATGTTC
>JAUXKG010000103.1 GCA_030624355.1 Acidobacteriota bacterium | reverse complement strand
TCATCCCAATCGCTATGCAATCTCGAATTACTTCGATGAGCTGCCTGTGGAGTACCAGCGGCTGCTGCGGGCCGATGGGAGAATCCAGGAGTGGAACGACAAGAGCCAGGTCCTTGAAGAAGTCAGGCGCATCGTGGAGGGCCACGATCCGGCCAAGCAGTGGGTGACGATCGCCTCGGTCGCCTCCGGGCCAAGCGAGTACGAGCTGGCCCAAAGCATCACCCGCTTCGATCTGGACGAGATCGCTCCCGACCAGCTGCTCTACATCTTAATTGGGGGCGGGAAGGGGGACGGCGTCCTCAACTCGAAGGGGCTGGAGCGGATCTTTACCGTTTACAACCAGCATTCGGTACCCGGTGTGCTCACGGATGGCGACGGCGTTGCCACGGGGCAGGTGCGGCGTGCTGCGGCTTTCATCATGCAGGAGGACATCCTGCCTCAGGTTCCCGCCCAGGTGCTGGCTCCCCTGTTCGCCAAGGAGCTGCGTGAGAAGTGGGCGCCGCTGGGACACACCACCATCTCCAGCCGCCTCAAGGCCACCCACATTCGCGCCTACGCGCTCCTGGACGTAGAAGGCAAACTGCCGCTGCGCATGGCTTACGGCCACGAAGTAGGACGCTATAACCCTCTGTTCGAGCGCGACATGAAGCGAAACATTGCTGGGGTGCTGGGCTTTGGAAGCGATCGGCTGTGGATGAACGCCATCACCGTCGCTCCACCGGACGGCGGCGTACCCAGCGGATCGATCTGTTCGACCCACATGAAGCTTGAGGACCGTCCCCAAGAGGACATCTACCCGGAGGGCCGTTGTAGCTGGGATTTGGACGATAACTTGACCTGGAACACGCTGCGGCGTCTGATCGAGCTTGGGTATCGCATTGCCGACATCCACAGCTACGGGGACAAAGGTAACGAGAGGGCCATCGACTTCTTCGCCGAACTAGGGGTGGGCCCCGACACACGGATTGGCCTCGATCACAGTGTCCTGTTCAATCGGGACCTGATCCGCAAGTCGGGGGAACTCGGAGTCTACTGGAGCGTCGGCTCCCAGAAGTTCCTGGGCGATCCTGTGATCCTGGCCAGGATCTACGGGCGGGAAGTGGTCGACACCATGGCCTTTCCCCTCAAGGCCCTGCTCGATGCGGGAGCCAAGGTGACCTACGAGTCCAGTGCGCGCCGGGGGGATCCCGGTCTGACGCCGTTTTTCGACATGCAGATGTTCGTGACGCGCCGGGACGGCAAGGGGAACCTGTGGGGGCGGCAACACGCCCTGGACCGAAAAAGCGTGTTGAGAATGATGACCCGCTGGGGTGCCGAGTACGTCTTGAAGGAGGACAAGATCGGAAGCCTGGAGCCGGGAAAGTATGCCGATCTGATCGTGCTCGATAAGAACCCCCTCGATTCCAACCTAGCGGACGACCGCCTCTCGGAGATCAAAATTCTCCTGACCATGGTCGAGGGCGAGGTCCTCTTCGAAGCAGCGGATGGGGGTCTCTAGGTTAGGTTTGCGGCTGCCGAACTTTCTTATTCGGCCAGAAGCCAATAGACAAAAAAAGAAAAGGGAGGAAACTATGAATGGTGCAAAGATTTTTTGGGTGGTTTTTCTTTTCAGCGCTTCCAGTGCCTTCGCCCAGCAGGTCCCGTCGGAGTTAATTCATTATCCCGACAGCATTCTTTACAACGGCATTATCTTGACGATTGACGACAACTTTTCCGTCGTCCAGGCCATCGCCATGAGAGAAGGGAAAATTCTGGCTGTCGGTTCCGACGATGAAGTTCTGAGGTTCGCCGGGCCAGGGACGGAAAAGATCGACTTAATGCAAAAGACGGTCATGCCCGGCATCATCGACACCCACGTGCACTCGAATCGCTCTGCGCTCGGCAACTACATTACTGAGTTACCGGTGGAATTTCAGAGACTCAGACGGGCACGCGGAAGGATTACCAAGTGGGACAGTAAAGATCAGGTGCTGCAGGATATTCGCAACATCGTTCAAAGGACAGACCCTCTTACGCCTTGGGTCCTGATCAATACCAAAATCGGAGGACTCAATCACCCGGTTGCCAAACAGGTCACCCGGCAAGATTTAGATCTGATCAGTCCAGACCGCCCCCTGTTTCTGAGTACGGATGCCATGGAAGGAATAGTGAACAGCCAAGTAGTCGACATGCTGGTCGACATTTATGGGGACAATCTTCCGGGTTTGATCAAGGGTGAGGATGGCCAACCCAATGGTCAGGTTATCGGTGCGCCCTTTTACATCATTGGGGCCGAATTAATGCCTCAGATTCCAGCCCAGATTCTCGCCCCCCTCTATCGAAAGGAGTTGATTGAACACTGGGCCCCGGTCGGCCAAACGACTTTCTCCACTCGACTCAATGCCAATGAGGCGCGTGCCTACGTCCTACTGGATCTGGAAGGCAAAATGCCCACGCGGCTGGCCTACGGCCTGGAGGTTGGACGCTGGAATCCGCTCTTTGAGCGGGACATGCGAAGGGGAGTGTCGGCTTTGCCGGGTCACGGGACGGACCGCGTCTGGTTCAACTCGATCACCGTGGCCCTTCCGGATGAGTCGATTCCGGAGGGAAATATTTGCTCGACTTATGAGAAACGCAATCTGATTAGTGAGTTTGATCTGCTGCCAGAAGGACGCTGCTACTGGACCCAGCCTGGAGACCCGAGCATTGAAACGGTCAGGGAGCTTTCTCGACTGGGGTTTCGAGTGGCCAACATTCATACCTTTGGTGACAAGGGTACGGAAATCGCCGTCGATCTGTTTGAAGAACTGGGCGTTGGCGGCAGACGTTTCGCCCTGGACCACACCGTGATGTTTAACGAGCGAGTGATCCGAAAGTCGGGGCAACTGGGAATGTACTGGAGTGTGAGCGCCTCGAAATTTCAAGGGGATCTGACCGTATTAGCTGGAGGTTATGGCCGGGAGATGATTGATCGCTGGACTTTTCCTCTACAAGAACTGGTGGATGCGGGAAACAAAGTGACCTACGAAGGGAGTTCTCGCCGCGGTGATACCACTCCCTTCTACGACATGGAAATGTTTGTGACCCGCAAGGACGGAGATGGCAAGATCTGGGGCTTCAGGAATGCCCTTGATCGAAGCACGGTTCTAAAAATGATGACACGCAGGGGTGCCGAATATGTGCTGCGGGAAGATAAAATTGGGACTCTGGAGCCCGGGAAATATGCCGACTTGCTCATCTTGGATCGGAATCCGCTGGATCGGAATCTCCCCGATGAAGACCTTTCAGAAATTAAGATTCTTGTGACCATGGTGGAAGGTGAGATCCTTTATGAGAGACCAGATTCGGGATTGTAAGCCCGAGGCGCTACGAGGTCTAAGGAATTGATGAAAAAAAGCATGCCTGTTTTTTTCGGTCTGATCGGGCTTTTCTTTTTCTCCTCTATAGCTGCGCAGGATCAGGGCCAGGTGCAATTGCTCTTAGGTTCGGTGAGCGCTGCTGCCGCTGAGATAGCAGCTGTGCCGGTCGACCTGTCGACCGGCACAGATCGACAGATTGGCCAGCTGAGCTTTGAGATACAGTTCCCTAAGGAGCTCCTGTCCTTTGAAGAAATCGAACTTGCAGCCGGGCTGGATTCAACCACAGTTGAGCTGACGGCAACACCGATTGAACAAGAGCAGGACTCCGACCTGGGTGTTGTACGCCTCAACCTCACCGGAAAGAGTGTTCTTCCCAGCGGTTCAGTGGCCAACCTGGTCTTTACCGTCAGCCCCGAAGTTTACGAAGACCAGACGGTTACCATCAAAGCCACGGTTGTATCTGCAAAAACCGCTGAGGGAGGGGACATCTCAGAGATAGCCATTTCAGAGATAGGGACGGTTGATGGTGAGATTTGGATTTCCGGAGCCCCGCTCATTTTCGGCTGCCTCTTTTATATGCACTAAGAGGCACTAACTCACTAACTCAGCTGCCGGTTTGCCCGACTTCAGGGAGGTGTAAAACGAATCGGCATCAGGGTCTCTCTTCAGTATCGTTCCTGCTCTGGCTGGCTGCAGTATCTGCAAGTTCGTGCACTCCTTCCGATACCGGCTCCGGCTTGGACCCGGTGGGAATTATTCTCCACATCAAAAATGAGCAGCTGGAAACCCCACTGGAACTAGTGGCTGGTCAAGAATATCGATTCGACAAAATCACCCTGGAGGTCGAAGAGAGAAACATAAACGACAGCCAGGAAGCTCTGGATTGGCTGATGAGGCACTCCAGCTTCAATGTTTTGGACTGGAGTGGCGTGGGCGAGGCGCCAGGGTATTGGCGCAACTACAAGGCCATCCGTCCCTCTGCTGACCTTTTCTCACACCCTTTCCAGGGAGCGGCCTGGATGAGGGAGGGAAACTCCTTGCAACTGTCCCTGTTGGACGAGCAAGGATCAGCTCTGGGAAGCTCCCTTCAACTGAGCAATGACGACTTCCTGAATGGCCTGAAGCAGTGGGACTTCGACATGATCAAGGCGGAGTTTCGCTATGAAAATTTCGCCCGACACAAGGATAAGAGTTCTGCTCAAGTTAAGCGGGCTGTGGCCAAGATCGTCTTTGCCGTTCCAACCAATCTCTCCAAGCGACTGACGATCCCCCCCGCAGCCAGGTCCCTCAAGATCGTGTGGGATAAAAGGCCCGAAGCGGCTTACACGTTTCCCATTCAACTGATCCGCAACCCTCTTCCCTACGGGTTAGAGATTAGGGCAAAGATAGAGCCTGAAAAAGATCTTTACCTGCCCGGAGAAAAGCTGACGGCCACTTTTAGCTTATGGGACAGGCAAGGCAACATCCTGAAGCTGACAGATTTTGTAAACAACGGTATTACTCGACTTTATGTCCACCTGGACGGCCCAAGGCATGATCCCACCCTTTATCACGAGGAGTGGCTGAATGATTTCAAAGGGGGTCGTTTTGCCTACCACTTGCGCTCTCCCGCCCTCGGTTTGGGTGAACCTGGCCGGAGTCTGAATACCCCATTAGAGCAGGCTCCTCTTGACCCAACCGGGACCCAGCTCATCACAGAACTGCATATCCCCGACCAACTGCCCGGGGAGGCCTACGGGACTTTTGAAATACGAGCCTCGGCCGGAAGGGTGTATGGTACCCAGATCGCGGCTGAGCTTTTCATTAAGCCCATTCAAATTGGTCAGACAGAGGCCACGCGGTTTGAGAGCTTCGGCTGCAAATCATGCCACATTCCGGAAACGGCAATGGATGTGGGGCTTCTTATTCCCCCCATGCAGGGGACCGAAAAGCTGAACATCGACAACTTCCAGGCCTGTGTGATGTGCCATGATAACTCGCGAAGTGGCTCAAGACGACTCGACAAGTACCTGCATCTGCTCCACATGAACCGGGATAACTTCCCGGCAGCGAAGAATGACTGTGCGGTGTGCCACCTTACGGTGGCCAGCATTCAAAAAGTAAGCACGGAAGTGTGCTCCAACTGCCATGAGGGTTTTCATGAGAATAACAGCCCCAACTACAGCCAGGATCAATGTCAGAGTTGTCACGCAGATTATAGTTGGGGCCACATTGTCCCCGAGAACGGCTCACAGTAACAAATTTTGCAAGGGTGGGGCGGCTGGATGCTGGGGGGCAGCTGAGGCGTCAACCGGTGCTAGGGCTATTCAAGCATCTTTGAGCAGTGTGGCACTCCCGGCTGTCCGCTCCTGCGCGCTTCAAATGGCCGGAGTCCAGGGTTTCTCGGCCCAGGCAACACCCCTGCGTGCCACCTGTGCGTCGATGAGATAGGGCTTACCCTCTCTTGTGGACTGGCGCGCCCGGGCCAGGGCTTCCTTCAATTGAGCGGGTGACTCCACCACCTCGGCCTCAACCCCAAAGCCTCTGGCGATATAAGCCATGTTCATGTCTGGGTCGCCCAGATAGTCATGAACAAAGCGGCCGGTCTGGACCATTCGTCCCCCTGGGATGGTGGAGATGGCCCGATTGTGGGGTCCGGCGTAGGCATGGTTGTTGTACACAACCACGATCACGGGAAGTTCTAAGCGAGCCATATTCCAGAGCGCTGTTGGCCCAAAGAGAAAGGATCCATCCCCCACCAGGCAGATGACTTGTTGGTTGGGTCGGGCCAGCTTGACGCCAGCGGCGGTTCCCACTCCGGAGCCGAGGTGGATCCCACCGAAATAGAAAAATAGCTCACGGCCGCCCAGTGGGTCAAAGTCGAATCCCTCAAGGCCGATCGAACCCGCTTCGTGCACCACAATGGCATCTCTGTCTGCGAATTGGGCGATCTCATAAGTCAGCCGCTCGGCCAGTAATGGAGCTTGATCCCAGTCCGGATTCTTGGTTACGAGCGATCTCAGTTTCTTGGCTCTTTCTGTGAATGTGCGAACTTGTTCACTCCGCTCGGTCACCCTGTTCTTTAGGGTTGGAGTCATGATGTCCTGGACAGCCGCGATCAGGTCCTCGAGGCCGTAGGCCACATCGGCAACAAGTGGAACTTCGGTTGTGATGACGTTCCCCATACTCCAGCCTTCGATTCTCATGTCGATAAACTTGACCTGAGACGGGAAACGAGATCCAGAGCCACTGCGCCGCAGGTTGTTACCCACATTGATGACGACATCCGGGTTCTTGGCAAAGGGAAGCGAGCCAAGCCTGAAGCGCGGTGAGCTCACCCAAAGAGGGTGGGTCTGCGGGAAATTGGCAAAGACCTGTCGAGCCTGGGTGACCGGCATTCCCAGGAGTTCTGCCAGTCTGACTGCTTTATCCACCGCCCTGGCTTTGTAGAGCTCATCACCCACAATCATGAGCGGCATTTTGGCCTCCACCAGAAGCTTGGCTGCCCGTTCGACCTCAGTGGGAGCGGGTCTGATGCGCATGCGGGGGTCCAACTTTTCCTGAAGGATGACTTGGGTGCGGACCGTCTCGCGGTTGAAGTCTGACTGCCAGGTGACATAGGTGGATCCGTAAGGTGGAGTCCAGGCCAGCTTAATGGCACGGCGGACAGTTTCCGGGATCATGTCCGCGCGCCGCGCTGCCCAGAACCCTTTGGACACTGAAGTGACCATCTGTCGCGGATCCGCCACTTGCTCGAAGCCGTCTCGACCCATCCCGCGCCCGCCGCTGCTAGTGGTGTGAAAGATCAAGGGAGTCTTTTCCTTAAAGGCGTTGTACATCTGTCCAAGGGCATTAAAGAGGCTGACCGCTCCCGCTTCCATGGCCATCGCAGGCTCACCCGAGGCTTTCACGTACCCGGCTGCCATGGCGGCACCTGGACCTTCATGAGGTGTCAAGATATATTTGAGCTGTGGCCGATCCACCAGCGCTTCATAGAAAGGAGCGTCACCACTGGAGGAGTTGCCGAAAACATACTGGACTCCGGAAGCGATGAGCTGCTCGGCAAAGGCTGCGGCTCCCGTGCCCTGGAACACTTTGACTCGCTCCGGATTGATGGCCTGCCCGTCCTGAGCATGGACGAACGGAGTGAGGGACTGCACAATACTCTTTGCCGCAGCCAGCGGCACTCCGATGCTGGCGAGCCTTTTCACAAAGTAGCGCCGGGACAGCGATCTGGACAAATACTGTTTGACTAGCTCCCTCATCTTTTCCTCCTTCGGGCCACGTCAGCGAAAGTCCGCTGACCCAGGTTTCTGGTGTAGGGGCGCACAGCCGTGCGCCCTTTAACCAGTTGATAAACAGAGGTTTGTGGGCGCACATCTGTGCGCCCCTACCTGCCTTAGTCAAGGTCAAGC
>JAUXKG010000384.1 GCA_030624355.1 Acidobacteriota bacterium | reverse complement strand
GTGCTGCGATTGATGCCACCTCTGACGTTGAGCTCCGATGAAGTCAATCTCTTCCTGAAGGCGATGGAGTCTATATGATTCTGGTCATCAAGCTCAGCGGCAAGGTATTGGAAGATTCCGAGAAGCGCCTGGAGATCTGCAGACAGATTGGGGAACTCTCCCGCGATGGCTACCGGATGGTGATTGTTCACGGCGGAGGAAAACAGCTCACCCGTCTGTCGAAACGGTTGGGCATCCCCACCATCCAGTATCAGGGGCGGCGAGTCACAGATGGGGAGACGCTGGAGCTGGCCGTGATGGCTTTTTCTCTCATCAATCGAACCCTGGTAGCAGCGCTATTGGGGTGCGATGTGGCCGCCATTGGTATATCCGCATTCGACGGCAGACTCACCCGCTGCCGGAGACGCCCGCCGATGACGGTGGAAACAGCCGATTCGACCGGTCAGCGAGGGATGGAGGAGGTCGATTTCGGCCTGGTTGGCGAAATTGAGCAGATCGACCCCTCCCTTGTATTCAATTCCTGGCAGTCCGGTCTGACACCGGTCATCAGTTGCCTGGGGGCTGATTCCAGTGGCCAGATCCTGAACATCAACGCCGACACGCTGGCCGCCGAACTGGCGGTGGCCCTGCCTGCCGCCCGACTGCTGTCGGTCTCCGATGTGGCCGGCCTCTATCTGGAAGTCGGGGATCCGCAAACCCAGATAGGCGAGCTGACCAGCCAGCAGGCCCGCGCCTACTTGCAAGAAGGTCGCATTACCGATGGAATGGTGCCCAAGATTGAAACTGCTCTGAAGGCATTGGAGCAGGGAGTTCCCAGCGTTCAGATCGTTAGCGGCCTGGACAAAAACGCCCTCCTGCTGGGACTGAAGGATAAGGCGGGGACTCTGCTGCGGCCCTAAGGCCGGGATGAAGCATAGGTTGTCTACTGCTGTGCTGCAATCATCCAAGCTCACCGCGTTGTACTGCCTTGGGCTCCTCAGCGTACTTCACGAGTACGCCTCCGGGGCCCTTCGTTGCACGCCTCGTTATCGTGGCGCCTGCAGCCCTTCGTCACGACAATCCATGCTTCATCCCGGCTAAGAAAAAAGGGGACAGGTTACGTGCCCCTTTTCCGCACTCGTCTGACTAAATTTCCTCTAACTGACATCAAAGGGCAGCGGCGGCCGCTCCACGGCCAACTCCTGCTCCAGAGCATGAGCCAGCCGCAGCAGCTTGGCTTCCTCGAAGTGCGGTGCCTGGAGTTGCAGGCTGATGGGGAGCCCCTCTTTGCTGTAGCCGCAGGGCAGGGCCAGACCGGGAATGCCTGCCAGATTGGCAGGGGCGGTGTATACGTCCGAGAGATACATCTGCAGCGGATCCGACGTCTTCTCTCCGATTTTGAAAGGAAGAGAGGGGGTGGTGGGCCCGAACAGAAGATCAACCTGTTCAAAAGCCCGAAGATAGTCATTCTTGAGAAGCGTTCGAACTTTACTGGCCTTCAGGAAATAAGCGTCATAGTAACCGGAACTCAGCACATAGGTACCCACCATAATCCGTCGTTTCACCTCTGCGCCAAAACCTTCGCTTCGCGTGTATTTGAACATCGTATCCAAGTCTTCGTGATGGGAGCTGCGATGTCCGTATCGGACCCCGTCATAGCGTGCCAAGTTTGAGCTGGCTTCGGCGGGAGCCACAATATAGTAAATGGCAATGGCATACTCGGTATGGGGAAGGCTGACCTCGACCATCTCGCACCCCAGACCTTCCAGTCGCTGGATCGCTTCCCGGAGTCTCTCTTCGATCTGGGAATCCAGGCCGGAGCCGAACCACTCTGTTGGCAGACCAACCCTGAGGCCTTTGACGTCTTCGTCAATTCCGCCCAGATAGTCGTCGGCCGGCTGAACCGAGCAGGTCGAATCCCTGTCGTCCGGACCCGCCAGAGCCTGCAGCAGCAGCGCCGTGTCGTCGACCGTGCGAGCCAATGGACCGAGTTGGTCCAGGGAAGAAGCGAAGGCCACCAGGCCGAAGCGAGACACTCGGCCGTAGGTGGGCTTCAAGCCCACCACTCCGCAAAAAGCGGCCGGCTGTCGGATCGATCCTCCCGTCTCGCTGCCCAAGGCCCCAGGAGCCTCCCAGGCTGCCACCGCAGCCGCCGACCCTCCACTGGATCCCCCTGGAACGGCTTCCAGGTCCCAGGGATTGCTGGTGGGAAAGTAAGCCGAATTTTCGGTGCTCGAGCCCATGGCAAACTCGTCACAGTTGGTCTTACCCAAAAACAGCGCTCCCTGGGCCTTCAACCTCTGAATGGCAGTGGCATCATAGGGGGGAAGGTAGTTTTCCAGGATCCGAGAACCGCAGGTGGTGCGCACGCCCTGAATGACGATGGTGTCCTTGATGGCCAACGGCACACCGGTCAGGAGGCCCTCTTTCAGCCGGCCGGATGCAATCTCTTTGTCCAGTTGAGCGGCGTCCTTGAGCAGCTGTTCCGCTTCCACCGCCAAGAAGGCCCGGGTGTGTTGGTCCACCTCCTCGATTCGATCCAGGAAATTGCGGCTGACTTCGCAGGCCGACAGCTCCTTTTCGACAACTCGCCGCCGAAGTTCGTGGATGGTGAGCTGGCAGATCTCGTTCATGGAAATCTCGTCATCTCTGGTCTATCGGGGTCGGATCGACTCACCCGTTGCTTCAGAAATGTCATTTGCTGTCATTCCTCGATCACGACGGGCACACGAAAGTGGTCTTCGGTCGAATCAGGAGCGTTTTCCAGTACAGTCTCCACCGGAAGCGAGGGTTCCGTTCGGTCCTCCCGCATCGGCGTAGCCTGGGACTTCTGCTCCAGAACATGATAGGTGGGCTCCACCCCTTCGGTAGAAACCTCCTCCAGCTGGGCAATGTAGTCCAAAATCTCCTGGAACTGGGGAACAAATTGCTTGAGCTCCTCCGAAGAGATTCTGAGGTTTGCCAGCTTCGCTATGTTCTCAACCTGCTCGGTAGTTATTGAGGACATTGTTCCTCCTCCTGTCCTGACTTTTTCAGCCGGCGCAGATATTTTCTGGTTCGCTGAATATCGATCTTAATCTGTCGTCCGAGAGCCTCCACGCTGTCGAACTTTTTTTCGGCTCGCAGGCGGAGACAAAAATCGAGCTCCATCGGCTTTCCGTAAACATCGTCATGGTAGTCCAGTACGTGCGTCTCCACCACCGGAAGGGCCGCCGACTCCAGTTCCACGGTAGGACGAAACCCGATGTTGGTCAGGCTGGGAAAACTTTTCCCATCCAGGAGTCCCCGCGTGACGTAAACCCCCGTGGCTGGAATCAGCTCATTTTCCGACTTCAGATTGGCCGTCGGAAATCCCAGCTGAACTCCTCTGCCCGCTCCGCGCACCACTGTACCCACGATCTGATACGGGCGGCCCAGAAGCCTGCTGGCAAAGGCCACCCGCCCCTGGCTCAGCACACTTCGAATCGCAGTGCTACTGATCCGCTGACCACGAAAAGCT
>JAUXKG010000154.1 GCA_030624355.1 Acidobacteriota bacterium | reverse complement strand
GATGGCTTGACTCGACCAGCATCTCAGCAGCCTGCTCAATGAGCTTGGGGCTGGGCGCAACATTCATGGGAATGTTGATGCTCTGCCGAGGAAAGATTGCCGATCTCACGTTATCCCGATAGAGCAGGTTTCTGGGGACCCGGATCAGAGTGGGCCCGCCCGGCGCAACTGAGGAAACCTTGAAGGCCTTGGCCAACCACTCCGGGATCCGTGACGGCTCACCCACCAGCCAACGCCACTTCGTATACTGCTGAAAAGGGGTCAGCCAATCCTCCAAGTCCTCGTGACCATCACGTCCGTGGGACCCGGTGTTTTGATGATCCGTAAAGACAACGATGGGCGTGCGGTCTTTCATGGCATTGTACATGTTGGCGCTGGAACCCGGCACACCCACGCGACTAAAGCCGGCGAAGGCCACTTCTCCACTAGCCTTAGCAAAGCCATCTGCAATGGCCATGGTTTGATGTTCTGAGAGAGCTTGAAAAAACTGAATCTGGGGACGGTCGACCAGAGCATCGGCCAGCGGACCCATTCCGGAACTGTTGCAGACAAAGAAAAAACGGGTGCCAAACTCCTGAAGTTGTTCGGCCACCAACTCCGCACCTCTCCCCACGAAAGGAGAAAGGGTTCCCATGGCTGCCGGCTCAGGGCTGGGCTTCACTAGAGGTTCCAGAGCCCCCAGGGCTGACCGAGCCGCCGCCAGGCTAAATCCTGCCGCTGTCAAGCTTCCCACAAAATCACGGCGAGAAATGGCTCCAGCAAGGTAATCTCTTACATCTTCGCGCATATTGCCTCCCAAGTGGTTTGATCTTTTTCAGACCAGGAAATCATCGGCGCCTCTGAACTCCTAGGGTCTAAAGGATGTTGACAAGTAGTCGATCACGGTCTCCGCCTCACCCTCGCTCAGAGGGGTACCCAGACGGACCATTTCCTGAACAATACGTCGCCATTCTTCCCCACTCCTAGGCAGGGAAACGATCCGGCTGAGATCATGACACCCCACACAAGCCTCCGCCACCAGCCCTTTCCCAGATCCCTCGGGTAGGGAATAGGCCACACTCCCAGCGCCCGCTGGAGTCGCCGAGAAGGGGGGACTCAGGTCCCAGTCATAGTCTGAGACCAGGTAGTTCTGAATGATCTCCGCTTCACCGGGCAGCAACTGGGCACCCCTCCACAACATTCTGGCAATGGCCTGCTCCCAGCCTTCTTCTGTCTTCTGCTCCCAGAAAACCCTCTGTAGATCGTGGCAGCTCGCACAAGCTTCCCCGAGCAATTGGAGTCCCCGGGGTCTCGACTCCTGGATGGGAGGAGCGGGTGGCTGGGGGGAAGGTTCAGTGGTCGAAGAGACGGATTCAAGGAAAGGACCACTCAAGGCAAAAATCAACCCCATGAACAGCCCAACCCGGATCTTCCGGTTCCAAGCCTGCATTGGTACCCTCATTTCAATTAGTTTTTCTCGTAGGTGACCTTGCCGTCCACCACCGTCATCAAAATGGGCAGATCGCTGATCTGCTCCTCGGGAACAGCCAGGTAGTCTCCACCCAGCACGACCAAGTCGGCCAGCTTGCCCTCTTCGAGGGAGCCCAACTTGTCCTCATCCCCGCTGATATAGGCTGCCCAGCGGGTCTTCATCCACAGTGCTTCCTTTCGGGTGACCTTCTCCTGAGGCGCCCACACTCGGCCTAGGCCGTCCTTTCGAGTGATAAAAACCTCCATGTTGAGCAAAGGGTTTCTTCCCACCGATTCAATCACCGGTCTCAGGCCTGCGTCGATGAACCGGCGTCCCATGCTGAAGTCGTCGTTCAGCCGATCGGCCCCGTACATATAAACCAGGGCGTCGCCCAGCTGTGGCGTGAAACCGGCCTGTCCTTCAGTGGGCAAGTCAAAAGGAAGGTCCTCAATATTGACGTTAAAGCCACTGAGACTTCTCCCACCACCCTCTCTCGGTGGTTCCTGTCGCCACCAGGTAAGAACGCTGGGAATGACTTTTAACTTTTGCATGAGGGCTATGGTTTCTTCCGTTCCAGTGTAATTGTGGTCAATGATCCAAGGTCCCCCGGGGAGCTCTTTACCAGCACTGGCCTCTTCGTAAGCCTTCAACAGTAGTCTGGTACTCTCATCCCCATAGCTGTGCACACTGGCGATCTTCCATCCGTAGCGAACCGCCAGCTTGATGGACTCCTCAGCATTGGAGTACTCTAACCAGCGGTTCTGCCCGAAAAGACCAAAGGCGTCCTTGGGTGCGAGCCGCAGTTTCGGCCGCGAGGTCAGCATCCCTCCAGGCGAGGCGCTGCCATCCGGCTGCTGAGTCAGCGTCCCAATGAGTCGCAGCCAGTCGTCTCCCAGACCGGTCAGGTTTCCGATCCGCTTTAAGAATTTTTCCGGTTCCGGGTTGTCGCGCAAAAACTCGTGGGTGATGCGTAACCTGACCGGCAGATCCCCCTCGATCCAGATATCTCTCAAACCCGTGATTGCAAGTCCCGGAGCCCGCCCGATCACCATGCTGATTCCTTTACTGGAGAACCCCTGCATTCTTCTCAACTCTTGGACTTTTACCTCTGCCAGATCCGGCCAGGGTAAAATCTCGTAGCCCAAGACCCCAGAGGCAAGACCACGCAAATGGCCATTGGGTTCACCTGTTTCGGGATCCTTGACCACACCCGGATAGTCCTCTGTCCCGAAATAGTCCAGAGCTATTTTCAGTGCCAGGGTGTTGGTGTTGAACTCATAGGTACTGAACGAGATCAGCACCGGGTTCTTGGGAGCAATCTTGTCCAGCTCCCATCGATTTACCTTCAAGGCTACCGGATTCCGAAGACTGCCGAATTGCACCAATTTCCCTGCAGGTGCCCTCTCTACCAGCTTTCGTACCTGTTCCAACCCTGCCTCCAGGGTGTTAAAGATCACAAAGCCGTCAGGAGATCGCTTCAGAAGCTGTCCGACCCATCCATGGGAATGCGACTCAATGAAACCGGGAATCACGTTGTTGCCTGCCAGGTCAATTCGCCGGGTGTTGGGACCGGCCAGCCTCAAAATGTCCGAGGTCGCCCCCCGGGCCAAAATCTTGCCATCCCGGATGGCCACAGCTTCCACGATTGTGAACTCATCGTCGGCCGTCAGAACCTTTCCGTTGTAGAACACCATGTCCGCATAGGCCAGAAGGCGCGGGTCAATATTCTGCTGGGCCCAAGCCGGTACCACCAGCGCTGTTACCAGCAAGGTCAAACCAGACAAACGGTAAAGCTTCTCTCTCATAGTTCCCCCCTTTAAATGAGTGATCCCGAACATTCTCTGAAGTATTGACACCATTTGACCCCTTCAAAAAATTTGTCCCACCGGACTCCACCCAACTGAACTTGCGTGGAATAGAAGGAACGGCTGAGGGTTTCAACCCTTCCTTGCCACAAATTTGGGCCCTTTTTAGTGATTCATCTGGATCGATAAATGATTGCCCGCCGATACTAACGGTCGCTCGCATCCTCTGTCAACCCTCGATAGGAAGCATCCGTCCGAAGGTGACTTGGTTCTTTTGGGCGCTTCGTGTATTTAAGTCGCACGTGGGGGGTTCTCGAATGGGTCTCAAATACTTGTGGATTGTCTTGTTGATTGTGCCAGTTGTAGGAACCCACAATCTTTTTTCTTCACAGGGACAGGAAGCACAGCAGGAGGACGAAACTCAATGGGTGTCGATGCTGCCGGAGGGTGAAGGAAAAGAATTGATGGTCACACAGTGCACAAACTGTCACACTCTGGAGAAGATCGTCACCCAAAGGAGGACGGCGGAGGAATGGGCAGACACCGTTTACGACATGATCGGAAGGGGTGCGATGATCTTTGTTGAAGAAGCCGATGCGATCGCCGATTATCTGGGAAAAAGCTTGGGGCCAGAGGCTTCCTCGGCAGCGGCGGGCATAGCACCCGCGCATTCCCCCCAGCCAAACTCCCCGAAGTTGAACTTGCAAACGGCCAGCGCTGAAGAATTGGTCGAGATTTTAAAACTGGATGCTCGACTAGCCCGTGAAATCGTCGCCTATCGCGAGGAACACGGCACTTTTCAAACCTTGAAAGACCTTGAAAAAATTCCGGGTGTCGACACAAACTTAATAGAGAGAATTGCCACTCAAGTGGTCCTGGAACAGAACCCGTAGGAGAGCGCCCTGGCCATGACCATTGGCAACTTGCAAAACCTGTTGGGGTTAAGGAGGCATCGAGACTGATGAGAGTCATTGTAAAAGACTTTCTGGACGGTAAAATTTCCCGCCGCGGCTTTATGACGAGACTCTCGCATGCCGGTTTTAGCGCACTTGCAGTTTCTTCGGCTTTGCGATCTGTGGCGCCACTGGCGGCGGCTAGTTCCTCGGCAAGCCAAATCTTAAGCGAATCAATCATCCCCTTTGAAGGGACCGGAGGTGAGGTTCTCGCCGAGCAGCTCAAAGCGGCTGGAGTCCGCTATGTCTTTCTAGGTAACGCTTCCGGCATGGGATCACTCTGTGATGCCCTGGTGGATCGTCCCGAAATGCAGATCATTCAGGCGGTGCACGAAAACCACTGCGTCTCAATGGCGGACGGATACTCAAAAGCGTCGGGGGAAACCCCCTTTGTCATGTTCAGTCATGTGGGCACCCCCAATGCTTCCTCTAACATGTACAATGCAATGAAGGATCGGACTCCGGTGGTCATAGCGACCACCAATACCAGCCCAGCCCACGCCGGGCGAGACGGGCAGGAGGATGTGGAGGACTGGCTTGAGACAGTGGAGCAGTTCACCAAGTTCCGCTGGCTGGTTCACACCCCGGAGAGAATTCCAGAATGGACAATGAAAGCTTTCAAAATGGCCTCCACCGCGCCCGGCGGGCCAAGCCATCTACGCTTCACGTCCATGTACGACCGGGTTAAAACTGGCATCTTCGCTCCCAACACCTTTAACATCCCCATGCAGATCCGACCCAACCCGAGAGAGGTGGAAGAGGCGGCCAAGATCTTGCTGGAGGCCCAGAGCCCTCTTTTGTATGTCGGGTCGGAGGTCTTTGCCTCGGGGGCTACAGGCTCTGTTGTCGAGCTGGCGGAGTTGCTGGGTATCCCGGTCTCACACAAAGACCGGACCTGGGCGAGCAGTTTCCCCACCGATCACCCGCTTTTCGTGGGAGACTACCAGACCCCGATGCGCCATCCTCAAAAGGTCGATGCCTTTCTGAACCTGGGAGCACACATGCCTGACCTTGCTCGTGGTCGTTTTAAACTGGATTTTCTCAGGCAAGCCAAGATCATCCATGCTCGGGTTGAAACGGCTCATCTAGGAACCGCTTATCCCGTCCATGTTGCAATGGCGGCCAATGTGAAGGAAACGGCTGAAGATCTAATCGAGAGTATTAAAAGCATGGCCACCAGGGAGCGCCTTGCAAAGATTGCCGAGCCCCGCATCGCTGCGGCTGGAAAGTTTGCTAAGGGTATGGAGCAGATGCGCCAAGTTGCGGCAAAACGAAAATGGGACCAGGTACCATTAACGTGGGAACGGCTCTCCTATGAGATCAATGAGAGCCTCGAGGAGGACGCCTACATCGTCCCAGAATTTGGGACCCAGACGCCGAAGTGCCTGCAGTGGTTTACCTTCGCCGAAGGGAAGAAAACACGCATCGGCAGGACCAGTGGAAGAGCTCTAGGCTGGGGCGTGGGAGCTGCCATAGGGGTAAAGCTGGCTCGACCCAACCACCAGGTCGTTTGCCTTCAGGCGGATGGCGGCTTTCTGTTTGGACAGATCGAGACACTTTGGAGCATGTCTCGTTATGACGTGCCGATCACCGTGGTGGTTTACAACAACAGATGCTACAACGACTCGCGGGTGCGGATGTTTTCTCATGGAGGACGCCAGGCTCAGGAAAAAAAGGACATGCTTTCCTATTTGGGCGACCCGGAGGTGGATTTCGTCAAGGCCGCGGAGGTTTTTGGCATAAAAGGTGAGAGAGTCAGGAATCCTGAGCAAATTGAACCCGCCATGAGGCGAGCTCTTCAAACCACACGAGAGGGGCGACCTTATCTCATCGAGGCGCTGATTGAGCAGTCCGGTTCAGGTGCCGATCTTGATTGGCACCCCGACTATTCGGTTGCCGAGAGTCGAGAGAGGAGAGTGTAAAATTCTACTGCTCGCAGACGATCCTGCCATCCAGGATCGTCATGAGCACCGGACTCTGAAGTAAATTCTAAATTCCAAATCTCAAATCCCAAACAAATTCCAAATCCAAAATCCCAAGTCCCAAGTCGGAAAGCAGAACAGCACGAATTCACGAAAGCACGAAAGCACGAGTGCACAAATTCAGGAGGCCGGGGGCACCCGCTTGCGGGTCGCGCAGTCAGGTCGGATCATTCCGCCGATGCAGTAGAGCGGGTGTGAGAAATGCGGGTT